>JANQLQ010000126.1 GCA_028280565.1 Fulvivirga sp. | reverse complement strand
AAGGCGTTACCGATACGCCATCCCACTAAAGTGGAACTGTATCATCTTCAGTACAGCATGTTAAAGAACTTCGCTTTAACTTCATGGCACAAACCAAGATTCACTAAGCTTACTAGCCAAAACTATCCCAGGTAACATCAAAATGATAAATGGATATCGAGTCCAGGTTTATACTTTATGGCAAAAGTGATCTTGCTGTTCTAGCACCTCTTTCTTTCCTTGTTTCTATAGCCTGGATCAAAATCATTCCGATTCCAACCTTTTCTCCCTATCCCGTGTCTCTATCCAAACACGCAATTGATTATGAAAATAGGTAGTGTACTTCCTGTTATCTTGCTTATCTCTGCTTGTGCTTCAGAAAAAGAGGGAACTATGAAGGGTGAAGATACAATCACAGGCCGTTGGGAGCTGGTAGAAGTAATTGCAGGGTGGACAGGGAAAGTCTCGCCTGCTTCTGTTCTGGACTACAGGCAATACTTAGTTTTCTACGAGGACGGCACCTTTCTTAAGACACGATCCAATGGACAATCCGCCTCGGGCACTTATACCATAAAAGAACTCAGCGACGGTGTTTACGTAGAAGTAGCTTTCAACGATGAAAACACCACCCTATTAGAAAGTTGTTCTGGAATAGAATACCTGAGGTTAGAGAAAGGTAACAGGCTCATAGGTGGAAGTCTGCCGTGCGACGGCCCAGGCTTGGCCTATGCAAAAGCAGGCGGCATCAGCGACTAGCGTCACAAGTTGATTGACCGACACACTACATGACCAATTATATTTGCGGTATTAGGAAAGTTCTCGACCTATCAGCAGTAGGTAAACTATAGGGTTGCCGATTGTTTATTGACAGCTGCCGACATTAAGAACGAGATCGAAAAAATAGTTTAACCGTCATTTAAGGACATCACTAAAAATTCAATTGGCGTATGCAGGGGAGACCTCCAGGAACAGCGCGGCACATTTGAGGCCTGTGGGCAAGCAGCCTATAGGGGCTGGGCAGTGCGTTTCAAGCGGAAAATGGGCTTGGTTGCTGGCGCCCTTTTCTTTTGTTTCGTTTTCTTTTGGGCGGGCAAAAGAAAAGGAAAACTGGACTTAGAACCTCAAAATCCCGCGTATACTGCTCATTTACAGGCTGGCATACCCGGAACACTTTAAAAATGCAGCTTAACTTGTCAAAGTTAACGTTCTACCATCAAAGCTAATTTGAGAGGACGCCCTAGGAAGTTCTCGACCTGTCAGCCATAGGCAAAACATAGGGTTGCCCGTGGCTTATTGCCGACTGCCGACTACAAAAACAAAGAAACTAACGTCAAAGTAGATGTGACTGGACACAGGCCGGTTTAAAACACAATATCCGCATAGACACCATTCTCGCACGTCTTACAGGTCAATCGGCCCTTCAAGGCCTCTGGCTTAAACATAGACTTACCCAGAAGCATACGAACACATTCTTGGATGCCTTCTATGATCGAGGGATGAGGATGAACACATTCTGCCAGCTCTTCTATCCCTTTATCCATGCTGATCAATAAGGCTACTGCCTGTATAGCACTAGAGGCATGATTCCCTACTACACGCATCCCCAATATCTTCATATCATCGTCATTTGTCACCAAGAGTTTTATGAAACCTTGGGTGTTACGCTTGGCTATGGCTCTTGGGATGCAACTGTAATCCAACGACACTACTTTATAGGCAATCCCTTTCTTTTGAGCTTGCGTTTCATTCAGTCCTACCCCGGCTACCTCCGGCTGTAAGAACATGATCGTGGAAATATTTTCATACACCAATTTTCGCTTTGGCTTTCCAAAGATCCTTTCTACCGCATAACGTCCTTCTAATTCCCCCACGTTGACCAATGCGATATCCGACGTGATATCGCCCACCGCGTAGATATTAGGTACGGTGGTCTGGGTCTCCTCATCTTCAATTCCCCTGGCATTAAGGTTTATTTCCACGGAATGATCCCATAACCCCTCGTAATTCGGGATACGCCCCACGGAGATCAATGCTTTTTCTACATGGTACACCCTATTTTCGCCAGAGTCATATTCTAATTCGTACTCCACTTGTCCATTTACCACCTCCATTCTTATTAACCGGCTATTGCGATGGATGAATACACCATTTTTTTCCATATTCCGCTCTATCACCCCCACCACATCCTCATCTTCAAACGGCAATATCCGGTCGCCTTTATCGATCAAGTGGACCTTTGTTTGACCAAACCCGGAAAAAATGGTGGCAAACTCGCACCCGATCACCCCTGCCCCAAGGATGACCATACTCTTGGGAAAATCCTGCAAGTGCTCAATCCCATCACTGGTCAGGATGATCTTTTCATCGACCGGGATACCGGGTAATTTTCTAGGGCGGCTTCCCGTAGCCAGGATAATATAATCCGCCCATACCGTTTCATTTTCGTCCCCTGCTGTTATTTCAATTTCGTGGGAATTCAAGAGTTTAGCGGTACCTTTTTGAAACTTTAGCAGGTTTGAATAATTAGAATGGTTCAATAGTTCCATATGCCCCACCAGCATTTCTTTCCTTTCCCTAACCGCCCGGGCCACTTCTTCTTTAATCTCGGAAAAATTGACCTTCGGACTTTGCAGGTGGTACCTTTTTAGGTTTTTGTTAAAAAGGTAAGCCTCCCGGGCTAGCTCCCACCACGTCTTAGAAGATAAGGCGCCGTTGGTGACCCCTGCCCCACCCACATGGTCTTTTTCTACCAACAATACTTTCTTCTTAAAATCCATCGCCCTCATAGCCGCAGCATACCCAGAAGGACCGGCCCCTATAATGACCAAATCGTATTTTTCCATACCTACCTAAATTGTAGATTTCAATATAAATAAATCTTGAATAAAACCGTTAAGTTAATTCCGAACCTACTGAAAATAAGTATTTTAAAAATAATATTAGGTATTTCTCGGTATACTATCGCGCGCTGGAATAGGCTACATTTGAATATGCGATGGAGATACATCATCATCAATAACTTATCCAACGTCAAGGGTCATATCATATTTACGACCATTATTAATGTGCTTGTGTTGGTATTGTACTCCATTCTTTATCTAGTGATCCCGTTCACCTCGTTCTGGACGGGGATGGCTATAGCGGCCGTTATTGCTTTAGTAGTGGCCTCCCCGGTTAGTTTTTTAATGGTGGGGTACGCGGAAAAGATACGGAATCAACGAAGAGAAGCCATAGCCAATGATGAAACTAAGAGTAAGCTGATCAATGTACTGGGGCACGACATTAAAAGTCCACTCAATAATATCAAACAAACGCTGTACATGCTGAACTCAAACATGCTAGATGAAGAGGAATTTGACCAATTGGTCCTTTTACTATCTAAAAATGTAGACAGCACACTGAACCTTACCAATAACTTGATCAAATGGATCCACGTCCAGCAGTACGATTTTAAGCCAAAGATCGTAAAGACCCGGGTACATGTCTTGCTACAAGAAACCGTGGAGATCTATCATACTATGGCCTCGGACAAAAAAATAACGTTAACCGTGAGTTGCGAGGAAGATTATGAGACGGAGTCAGACCCCGAGATGATCAAGATCGTAATACGGAATTTACTATCCAACGCCATCAAATTCACCCATGAAAACGGTAAAGTTCAGTTAGATTTTAGGGTTATGGGCAACCTGTTGGTATTCCAAGTCAAAGATAATGGGATAGGTATGAATCCCGATAGGGTGAATTCACCTGTAAAACTTAGGCACATTGAAAGTGAATATGGCACCCAGCAAGAAAAAGGGACAGGACTAGGACTGAATTTGTGTAAGAACGTAGCCGATAAGCTTGGTGGACATATTTGGGTAAGAAGCGGTATTGGGAAGGGCACTACCTTCTATTTCAGCGTGCCCGTTCCCATGTTGACAAAGGTGGTGGCAGAACAGCCTGGCGATGATCTCAGCCAAAAATCAATAGCTTATTAAGCTTTTCTGTCAGCCCGTTCTTGATCTCGTCTATAGAATCAAAAAGCTGCTCATAAGAGTCCACGATGAAGTACCGGTCTTGAAATACATCTTTTCGGTAAGGTGTGTTTAGGATCTGCTCTACGTGGTATTCAAAGTGCTTAGGTTCTGTACCCAAGGAAAAATCAGTCTCACCGGCAGAAGAAAGGATCCCTGCGCCGTAGATGCGGGGCTCGCCGTTTTCCCTGATCAGGCCAAACTCCACGGTAAACCAATATACACGGGAGAGGAGATCGATAGCCACAGGATCATCAGCATACTCATGGCCTATACTGCTAATGGCTTGCAAGAAATCTACAAAAGCTTGGTTAGTCAATAGAGGCACATGGGCAAAAACATCATGGAACATGTCCGGCTCTTCTAGGTAATCCAGCTCGCTCATTTTCCGTAACCATGTGGTAGCAGGGAACTTCTTGTTAGACATGAGCTCAAAAAAGAGCTTATCATCAACGATCCCTTCTACGGCTACGAGTTCCCAACCGGTCAACGATCTTAAGATCTCATTCGTCTCTTCGAAGTTCGGGATACGATCTGCCGTAAAGTTGATCTTTTTTAACCCAACGTGGTATTCTTTTGTAGCCGCTTTGGGAAGATTAACGATCTGCCGTTCGAACAGGATCTTCCAAACTTTATGATCCTCCTCGGTGTACGCTTCGTACACCTGTTTCATGTCTTTGAGGGTCGGGATGTTCTGCTTTGTCTTCATTGCTTTTAGTTAAAATAGATCATAAAAAAAGCCCGGCTCTTTCGGAACCAGGCTTCGTATTTAAATTTTTATTTATAAACACACTATACTACCCGCTCCGAACGATCGGTGCTAAAATAGTAGTAATAATATGTGT
Source organism: Fulvivirga sp. (assembly GCA_028280565.1). GTDB lineage: Bacteria > Bacteroidota > Bacteroidia > Cytophagales > Cyclobacteriaceae > Fulvivirga. The sequence continues at coordinate 39,840 of JANQLQ010000126.1, read as the reverse complement.
TAAAGTTTCTCATTTGAATTTCAAAGATAGCAGATAATTTTAAAATACAAGCTGAAGGCTTAATTAATTTTCTTTGCCTACTACCTGCCGGTGCCATCTCCACCCTATTCCTCGCTAAAAACTTTCCCTTAATTCAAACACCTTTCGCATTTTAGAGATCAACCGGGCAGATTCCCTAAAATCCAACGTCTGTTGTCCATCGGAGTAAGCTTCTTCCGGTTTTTCGTGCGTCTCATAGATCACCCCGTCAGCTCCCGCCATAATACAGGCCAGTGCAATAGCCCCGACATGATCTCGAATACCAATACCATGAGATGGGTCTGCGATCACGGGAAGGTGTGACTTTTCCTTTAAAATACTTATCGCATTAATATCCATTGTGTTGCGGCTAGCTTTTTCGTAGGTTCTTATGCCGCGTTCGCAAAGCATCAAGTTTTCATTCCCCGCCGAAAAAACATACTCCGCGGAAGATAAAAGCTCGTCGATTGTACCAGAAATTCCCCGTTTGATAAGGACCGGCTTATCCACCAAACCCAGCTCGTCTAACAAATTAAAGTTCTGGGTATTCCTTGCCCCTACCTGGTAGATATCCACGTATTCATACATTTCTTCAATTTGCGAGACTTGCATCACTTCCGTGATGATCTTAATACCTGCCTCTTTCGCCGCCTGGTACCAGAGCTTAAGGCCCTCTATTCCTAATCCCCGGAATGAATAGGGTGAGCTTCTCGGTTTATACACTCCCCCACGCATGATCTTCACATCATTTTCTACCAGGTGGGCGATCGTTTTTTCTATTTGCTCCTCTCCTTCTATCGAACAAGGACCTGCCATTATGGCCATGCCTCCCTTTTCGATGGTAATACCATTTCCCAAATCGATGATGGTAGGTTTTACCTTCCACTTTTTTGAAACTAATTTATAAGCATCGGATACGATGTGTATATCGGAAATCCCCGGCATATGGCCTACATCTCGGATATCGAACTCTTTTTTACCGATACCAACAAGGTAGTCCCCTTTCTGCGTCCGCACATCGGTGATCTTATACTTCAGGTCCTGGACCTTTTTAATAATCTTCTGTTTATCCTTTTCAGCGATTTCTTTTTCCAATTGAATGATCATGGGCTTACTCTTTTATTTCTTTTACAAATTTCGTAATGTCATTTTCCAGGTCTTTTGCACCGGATAGCAGGTGGATGAAAGCACTGCCAATAATGGCACCGGCACTATACCTGGTGGCTTGCTCGTAAGTGGATCTATTGGAGATCCCAAAACCTACTAACGTTGGGTTAGTCAATTTTAACCTATCTACTTTTTTAAAATATTCATCCTGGGCGCTCCCAAATGAATTCTTCGCTCCCGTGGTGCTGGCCGATGACACCATATAAATAAAGCTGTCAGAATGGGCATCTACTTCTCTTATCCTCTCGTCCGACGTTTGAGGGGTGATAAGGAAAATATTTTTTAACCCATAGGCTTCAAACATCTCCCTATACTCTTGCTGGTACTCCTGCATCGGCAAGTCGGGTAATATAAGTCCGTCAACGCCTCTTTGCTGGCAGGATCGGCAAAACTTTTCCACACCGTATTGGATCACGGGATTGATATATCCCATTAAAATTACCGGGATAGACACTGATGACCGTAAGTCAGCGAGCTGCTCAAACAGTAATTCTAACGTCATTCCCTGGTCCAATGCCATCTTATTGCTCTCTTGGATCGTAGGGCCGTCTGCCAGCGGGTCAGAAAATGGGATGCCTATTTCAATCATATCCGCCCCGGCCTTTTCTAAATACTTGGCCACCCTCAAGGTATCATTTGAAGCAGGAAATCCCGCGGTATAATAAATAGAAAGAATATCATGCTTTTTCCTGGCAAACAATTGGTTGATCCGGTTCATAGTTTTCATGTTTTTGGTTTAAAGCCCTATGCGCGTACCCAATATTGACACAGGACTTATTGATCTCGGGCTCCCGTTTTTAATATTTCCCCCATTTGATATAGGTCTCCAGGTCTTTATCCCCGCGCCCCGAGAGGTTGATCACCACCACGTCATTTGGGCTGAGACCTAATTTTTGAAGCGCCACAAAAGCATGGGCCGATTCTATGGCAGGGATGATCCCTTCCAACCGGCTCAGCTCAATCCCGGCATTCATAGCTTCTTCATCCGTAGCGTTTAAAAATGAAACCCGTCCTGTATCAAACAAGTGGGCATGGATAGGACCTATACCGGGATAGTCCAACCCAGCAGAGATAGAATAAGGCTCTACTACTTGCCCATCCGTGGTTTGCATCAGCAAGGTCTTACTGCCATGCAGCACCCCGGGTCTACCCAATACAGTGGTAGCCGCTGATTCACCGGAATCTACACCTCGTCCGGCGGCTTCTACCGCTACCAATTTCACCGCTTCATGATCCAAGAAATGGTAGAAAGCGCCTGCCGCATTACTTCCTCCTCCCACACATGCTAATACATAACCCGGGTATTCTTCTCCTGTAGCCTCTTTTAGTTGCAATTTGATCTCTTCACTGATCACGGACTGGAACCTTGCCACCATATCAGGGTAAGGGTGAGGCCCTACCACTGAACCGATGATATAGTGTGTATCTGTTGGGTTATTGATCCAATGCCGCATAGCTTCATTGGTGGCATCTTTCAGGGTCTGGCTGCCACTGGTGGCCGGTACCACTTGTGCCCCCAATATACGCATGCGTTCTACATTCGGCTTTTGACGCTCCATATCCACACTGCCCATGTAAACGATGCACTCCATTCCTACTAAAGCACAGACCGTGGCGGTGGCTACCCCGTGCTGACCCGCACCTGTTTCTGCTATGATCCTCTGTTTACCAAGCTTCTTTGCCAGTATGATCTGCCCAATCGTATTATTGATCTTGTGAGCCCCAGTATGGCACAGATCTTCACGCTTCAAGTAAATGCGGGCGCCATAGGTTTCTGACAACCGTTCTGCCAAGAATAAAGGGGTAGGCCTGCCTACATAATCTTTTAACAACTTCCTGAATTGCGACTGGAACCCGGGCTCTTCTACGATCTGCAGGTAATTTTCGCGGAGTTCTTCTATGTTTGGATAAAGCATTTCAGGGATATATGCACCACCGAACTGCCCATAATAGCCTTTTTTATCTACCGAATACTTCATTTTATCCTCCAGGTATTGATTTTCTTGATCCATCGTCATTTTCTTCTTTTTCTACCCTAAAATTGCTCGCAGTTTTTTCAACGCTTCTATATCTTTTAATCCCGGGCTCACCTCGAATTTGCTGTTCACGTCCACGGCAAAAAGATCCAGGTCCAGTCCTGACAGTTGTGAGATATTATCCAGGCTGATACCCCCGCTTATGAATACCGGTTTTTTCAAATGCAGGTCCTTTAACTGCCTCCAGTCAAATGTTTTACCCGTTCCGCCATAGGTTGCTCCCCGGGTATCAAAGAGGTAATAATCAATAAATGAGCTGTAGGCATCAAGCACTTTACGGCCCGGCAAGTTGTTGCCGGAGAAGACCTTCACCAGCCTTATCCCCCTCGCTTTTAGCCCAGCACAATATTCTTGCGACTCTTCCCCATGAAGCTGGACCAGGTCCAAATCGTACTTATCGACGACCTGGCTCACCTCCTCCTTGGTTTCATTTACAAATACCCCTACTTTTTTAACATACTTGGGGATTTGCCGGACAATACTCACGTCCAAATCACCGACATACCGGGAGGATTTGGGGTAAAAGATCAGGCCAATGAAACCCGGCCTTAGGTCTACCACCTCCTCGATGTTATCCCGGAGTCCACAAACTTTAAGCTGGATGGGTGAGAGGTCAAGCATAGACCTTGTTTTCCAAATGGCTGAGGGCTTCGATAAACCGGGAACACGCCCTGCTGGGCCTACCGGTTTTCATGAACTTTTCGCCGATCAAAAAGCCATGGAAACCGGCTTTTTTTAGCTCCAAGATATCTTCCGGCTCACTGATACCGCTCTCCGAAACTTTCACAAACTCTGCTGGGATCGATCCTACCAGGTCTAGAGAAGTTTGGACATTGGTTTCGAAAGTCTTCAAGTCACGATTATTCACCCCTACCAGGTCAATGTATTCGTTCACCGAACGGTCCAATTCTTCTTGATCGTGCACTTCCAAGAGTGTTTCCAGGCCCAATGACTTTGCCATCTCTGCCAATGCTTTGATCTCGGCAGGCTTGAGTGCGGCCGCGATCAGCAGGATGGTATCAGCCCCGATAGATTTTGCCTCTATGACCTGGTATTCATCGATAATAAAGTCCTTGCGCAGGATCGGGCAAAAATTAAATTTACGGGCGGTGACAAGGTCTTCATTCGTACCTCCAAAATATTGCTTGTCTGTCAATACCGACAGTGCAGATGCTCCTGCCTGCATATAACCAATGGACGTTCGTTCGATGGAGGTGTAGGCATTGATCACCCCCCTAGAAGGGGACTTCTTTTTGATCTCTGCAATTATGCCGGATTTATCTTCACGCAGCAGGTATTTTTTCATAGATACCGTATGCGAGCCGAAGTAAAGGCTTTGCTCCAGCAGCTTTACCGGGTATAACGCTTTATTCCGTTTTACCTCGGCTTCCTTATGGGCTAGTATTTCTTGTAAAATATCCATTGTGTCAATTCATTGAAATTTTTGTGTCTTGGTCTATTAATGCTTTAAATGCGGCGAGGGCTTTCCCAGATTCCAAAGACTCCCGCGCCCGGGCTATGGCTTCCTCGATACCTTCTATTCGGCGGGCACAATAAAGCGCCATCCCGGCGTTTGCAATTACCGTAGCGTTCTGTTCGCTCGTTCCGTGGCCTTTGAGTACATCTTCGAATATTTTGGCCGATTCGGCGATTGAACTGCCCCCGTAGATCTTAGCAGGGTCAATCTCATCTAACCCAAGGTCAGCTGGATTCAATATTTGCTCTCCGTCGTTAGAGATCATTTTAAAATCGCCGGTCAGTGAAACTTCATCGTAACCGTCCAAAGAATGTAAAATGACAAAATCCTTATTCGTTTGCTGGTACAGGTAACCGTAAAGCCTGGCCAGCTCCAGGTTAAATACCCCTACCAGTTGTTTTTTAGGAAACGAAGGGTTAACCATAGGGCCGAGCATGTTAAAAAAGGTCTTTACCCCTAGCTCTTTTCGGATAGGCGCCACATTTTTCATGGCCGGATGGAAAAGGGGGGCATGCAAAAAACAGATATTGGCGTTATCCAAACTTTTTTTCAAATGGTCCGCATCGTTAGTGAATTGGTACCCGAAATGGGCCAGTAAGTTAGAAGAACCGCATACCGAAGATACCCCGTTATTGCCATGTTTAGCTACCGGCTGCCCCGCCCCCGCCACGACAAAAGAAGAAAGCGTAGAAATATTAAAAGTATCTTTTCCGTCACCACCGGTGCCACACAAGTCGATAGCGTCATATTCTTCAATGTGCAGCGGTACACATAGCTCCAACATGGCATCCCGGAACCCTTCTAGCTCCTCCACGGTGATGCTTCTCATCATGAAAACCGTAAGGAAGGCCGCTACCTGCGCCTGGTTGTACTTCCCTTGGGCCAGGTCCATGAGCACCTCTTTCGAGCGCTTTTTGTCCAGCGTTTTATATTCTATCAATTGATTTAGCGTCTCTTTCATGCTACTCTTTTTTGTGGGTCAAATACCTCCCGTTTTCATTTTTATGCATTTGCTAACCAGTTTTCAATGATCTTTCTACCGTTTTCAGTAAGTATCGACTCGGGGTGGAACTGCAGCCCTTTTACGTCGTATTCGGTATGGCGGATCCCCATCACCAGGCCACGATCGTCCCTGGCGGTGATCTTTAACCTACCATTAATTGACCCTGGCACTACACTCCATGAGTGGTAATGACACCCCTGGAAAGAAGCTGGGAGGCCTTTAAAAAGGGCTTCATCTGTGTCCTCTACATTCATCCTACCGGTAATACCGTGTAACACTAGCGGCATATTATAAAGTTCGGCCCCAAAAACCTCGGCAATCCCCTGGTGTCCCAGGCAGATTCCCAAAATACTTTTGGTAGGGGCAAATTCTTGGATCACCTGTTTCATGATCCCAGCTTCGCTGGGGATACCCGGGCCGGGCGAAAGGAGAATTTTATCGTAGTTCGCAACCTCTTCCAACCCGATATGGTCGTTGCGATGGACCTCCATATTCTGTGCATATCCCAGCTTGCGAATAATATGCACAAGGTTGTAGGTGAAGGAATCGTAATTATCCAAGACCAATATTTTCATATCTCTTCTGCCATTTTCAGCGCACTTCTCAGTGCGGCAAGTTTATTATTCACCTCTTGTAATTCATTTTCAACGACTGATTTGGCCACTACACCCGCCCCGGCCTGGTAGCTCAGGGTGTTGTCTTTGCTAAGAAAAGACCGGATCATAATGGCATGGTTAAAATCACCGTCAAAACCTAAGAAGCCAATGGCCCCGCCGTAGTAGCTTCGGCTGGAATTTTCATACTTATCAATCAACTGCATGGCCATATGTTTAGGCGCCCCGGACAGTGTGCCCGCCGGGAAAGTATCCGCCACCAGTTGGATAGGATTAGCCTCGGCAGCCAGCTTACCTGTGACCTTTGACACCAAGTGGATCACATGAGAGTAATATTGTATCTCTTTAAATACTTCTACCGCCACTTCTTCTGAATTACGGCTCAGGTCATTCCGGGCCAGGTCCACTAACATGACATGTTCGCTATTTTCCTTCTCGTCCTCGGAGAGCTTTTGCGCGAGCTCGGCATCAGCAGTATCATTCCCTGTCCTTCTAAAGGTGCCGGCAATCGGGTAAATGATCGCTTCTCCATTCTTGATCACGATCTGGGATTCGGGCGATGAACCGAAAAGCTTGTAACTCCCGTAATCAAAATAAAAAAGGTAAGGAGAGGGATTAATCGAGCGTAATGCGCGGTAAACGTTAAATTCATCTCCTTTAAATTTCGACTGGAAGCGTCGCGAGAGCACTACTTGGAAGACGTCGCCACGAAGGCAATGGGAACGACCCTTTTCAATGATCTCCAAAAACTGTTCGTCGGTATAGTTAGACAGCTCCTGCCCGGATTGTGTAAAGGTAAATTGGGGGTCGCTATTGACCTTGACCAGTGCTTCTACCCGCTCGAGATTGCTACCTATCTCTCCTTCCAGCAGGTGCTCGAACAGGTACAACTCGTTTTTGAAGTGATCAATGACTATGACATGCCTGTAGACCTTATATACGGCATCGGCAATCTCTGCATTTTTATTGGCAAGGTCAATATCTTCGAAATATTTCACGCCGTCGTAACAAAGGTACCCGAACAATCCATTGGTGGTGAATTTAAACTCAAGTGCCTCGTCAGCCTTGAAGGATTGGCTGAACTCTTGCAGTTCACGGACCAGGATATCCCGGTCTACTGGCTTTTTACTAGACGATCCATCCGGCCATGACAGGTGTAGGATACCATTTTCCACTTCGAAAGAGGCAATAGGATCACAACAGATATAGGAGAAGCTATTGTCATTCCCGTGGTAATCGGAACTTTCCAATAAGATGCTTTGGGCATACTTATCCCTTAATTTCAGGTAAATGCTGACCGGTGTCAGGGTATCTGACAATAGCTTCTTGTAGTGAGTTTTGAATGGGTACTGTTTCATTTCTTTTAGGGTCAAAAGCAAAAAGGCCCGCTGTTGAACAGCGGGCCCTTTCGTGGACTTTATTTTTACATCTCAATAGCGCTGTTCACTTTCTCTTCTGCAGAAAGTACCACCACCATGCACTATTGAAATAATTATGTCTCATTATGGAATCAAAACTAGTAAGCTAAGATCAATTAACAAATAAAAAATTAGGTTTCTTTTTTAAGATCCTGTCCTACCATATCTTAACCCTCAGGCTATCTGCCCGGTACATGCCATCCCCCGGCTGTACATTAAAAGCTTGGTAAAAAGCTTCTATATTCTCCAGTGGACCATTCGCACGGTACATGCCCGGTGAATGAGGGTCAGTTAATACCTGTGTCCGTAACGTTTCGTCTTTATACTTGATCCGCCATACCGTAGCCCAAGAAATAAAAAAACGTTGCTCTGGCGTAAAACCGTCTATGGGTCCGGGGTTCCCATTTTGTGCCAAAAAGCGTTGTAGACCGTCATACGCAGCATTTACTCCGCCCAGGTCACCAATATTCTCTCCTAAGGTAAATTGCCCGTTCACTTTTACGCTATCCAATGGCTCGTATGCATCGTACTGGGCCACTAGCAGGCCAGTACGTGCTTTGAACTGCTCTGCATCGTGTTCGGTCCACCAGTTTTTGAGGTTGCCTTCGGCATCAAAACGGCTACCTTGATCATCAAAACAATGCGAGATCTCGTGGCCTATAACGGCCCCGATCCCCCCGTAATTGACCGCTTCATCGGCCTGGTAGTTATAGAAGGGAGGTTGTAGAATAGCCGCCGGGAACACGATCTCGTTAAAAAGAGGATTGAAATAAGCATTTACCGTTTGGGGAGTCATGGCCCATTCCTTCTTGTTTACAGGCTTACCCAGCTTGCTGATTTGGTAATCAAAACCAAATTTGGCGGCATTCATCGCGTTTTGCAGGTAGGAGGATTTTTCAGGGTCATTGTCTATTTGTAGTGCAGAGTAATCGCGCCATTCTTCCGGGTATCCTATTTTTACCGTCATGGTCTCCAGCTTTTCCAGCGCCTTCCTTTTGGTGGAGTCTGTCATCCAATCTAAGTCTTTGATCCTGGCGGCAAACGCCAGCTTGATGTTTTCTACCATAGCTTCGGCCTTTTGTTTGGCCTCCGGGGGAAATACCTGGTCAACATATAGTTGCCCAATGGCCTCTCCCAATGAACCGTTAGTAACGCCTAACACTCGCTTCCAACGGGGTTGCATCTCTTCAATCCCTCTCAGCTCCTTACTATAAAAATCAAAGTCTGCCTTTACATAATCATGGCTTAACAATGGCGCATTGACGTTAATTGTGGTCCAGCGCAAATACTCTTTCCAGGTGGAAATAGGCTCTTCCTTGACTATGGTTTCAAACTCCTCTATAAACTTCGGCTGTGTGACAATCAGCGTATCCAACTGGTCTGCGCCCATATTGGATAGATAAGCTTTCCAATCAAAGGATGGAGCAATTTCGGATAGCTCCTGCAAGGACATCTTATTGTAGAGCGCAGGAATGTTACGCCGTTCTACATTGGTCATAGAGGCCTCTGCCAGCCGGGTCTCCAAGGCCATGATCCTTGACGCCTGTTCCGCTGCTTCTTCGGCAGGGGTTCCGGCCAGCCCCAGCATATGTGCTACGTGAGGCAAGTATTTTTCGCGTATCTCCTTTGACCGGGCGTCTGTCTTCGTGTAATAGTCTCGATCCGGCAGCCCCAAGCCACCTTGGCTAATGTAGGCAGCCGTCTCTTTACTATTCTTAAGATCTGCAAATATACTAAAATCGAAGAATGCCCCTCCACCATATACTTGCTGCTTAGAGAGGTACTCCTGTAAGTGCTGGACATTGTTTATGGCTTCTATTTGATCAAACAAAGGCTGTAATGGCGTTATCCCCGTCCGCTCGGCCAGTAGGGAGTCCATGCCTATGCTGTAAAAATCCGCTGCCTTTCGCTGGTCTGTTCCTTCGCTATATTTTTCGTTGCCGGCCGCCGACTCTAAAACGTCGAGCACCGTTTCATTGGTCATTTCTCTCAACTCATTGAAACTCCCCCAACGACCTTGGTCAGCCGGTATTTCGGTTTTGTCCACCCATCCTCCATTGACGAACCTAAAAAAATCGTCGGATGGGCGTACCGTCGAATCCATGTAGTCAAAATTAACGGCAACCACTTTTTCGGGTCCTGCCTCTTCCTGTCCCGGGCTACAGGCAAAGGACACGGATAGCACAAAACCAAAGATCAAAAGTTTATTTCTTGAAATAATCTTCATATAGTTTAAGTTTAAAGCATGAAATTCTAAAAATTAATTTACGGAATATAATAATGTTATGCCAGCGGCTGCATACCCGGATAAATCCATGATTTGAACGATCAAGGAGTGGCAGATAAAAACTTTATAGCCTAAATTGTGTTAAAGTATCAAAAGAATAAGGTTATGGCAAAGGCAACGATCGAGCTTATCCAAGCATTAAGAAATACGGCTAAAACATTAGCACAAAGCAAAGCCTACCAATGGGGGCATATGGGAAGTTGTAATTGCGGACATCTCGCCCAGCAAGTGACTCGGCTCAGCAAGTCCGAGATCCACTCAAGGGCCATGGAAAAGTACGGGGATTGGAATGAGCAGCTCAATGATTATTGTCCTACCAGTGGGCTCCTTATGGACGATCTGATCACCCAAATGCTGGATTTCGGTTTTGATTCTGACGACCTTAAACACCTTGAAAAGCTTTCTGACCCGGACGTCTTGCAGCAGCTTCCTTTAGACCAGCGTCATCTCAAACACAACAAACGGGACGATGTGGTGAAATACTTAGATTGCTGGGCTGACCTGTTAGAAGGATCCTTGCTCGACACTATAAAGATCCCCGCCCTTACTACGGGCCGCGTGTTTGCGTAAATTCCTTTTTCTTTGAACTGTGATAAAGGGAATTACAGGGTATATACCGTAGGATGGTACATGAATACTTCAAAAAAGAACTAGAAGAGTTAAAAGTCTTAGTCAGGGTCAACCCGGCGAGCCTAGCCGGGCTAGAGCTAGTAGTGACACAAAACGGTGACGTGGAAAAACGTAAGCTACAATTCGACGAAGAGATCTATGATGACTTGCAAGTGGATGGGTTTGTACCTGCCAGCCCATTGGAATTCAATTTGTATCTCAAGGGATTAGCGTAAATTAAGTCATACTTTCACTGAAGTACCATTTTGCGGTGGCCCCGGTGCACTTGGGAGAGGCTGCGTAAATACGAACGAATTTATTTTCATCCAACTTATATTTGGAGTCCATATTGTACAAGTTATCACACTAACTCACCCTGTCACCCATTGGTTACCAAGACTACAAAATGCCCCTCGCTCGCAAAGCACTAAACAGAACAGAATTTTATTTCGTTGTGAAATCTGGCCTTTATGTTTTCACATAGCCACTAAAAAAGGGATGATAGCCAAATATTATTTAAGGCATGCTGGCCGTGCCTTACAATTAATTCACCAGTTCTTTCCTCGATTGCAGGATTCCTCTTACCTTTGAAGCGGCAAATCAGTACGACCAGCTCCTGCTGAACTCCCCCAGGACCGGAAGGTAGCAAGGGTAGGCGGTTGTAGCGGTGCGATACTTGATTTGCCTTTTTTCTTTGCCTCTTGCTGGCTATCTTAACACTAAAATTTAACTTCCTAGCATAACTATTATGAAATTCTTTATCGACACCGCCAATCTTGATGAAATCAAAGAAGCTTACGACTTAGGAGTCCTTGACGGCGTAACCACTAACCCCTCACTCATGGCTAAGGAAGGGATCAGTGGATCAGAAAATATTACCGCGCATTATAAGGCCATTTGCGGGATTGTAGATAATAATGTCAGTGCAGAGGTCATCGCCACGGATTTTGAAAATATTGTTAAAGAGGGGAAAGAGCTGGCCAAAATTGATGATAAAATCGTGGTGAAAGTGCCCATGATCAAGGATGGCGTTAAGGCCATAAAGTACTTTACCAGCGAGGGGATCCGTACAAATTGTACGTTAGTCTTCTCCCCGGGGCAAGCGATCCTAGCGGCTAAAGCCGGGGCAAGCTATTTGTCGCCGTTCATCGGGAGGCTAGACGATATCTCCCATGATGGATTGGCTTTGATAGAGCAGATCGTGGAGATCTATGATAATTATGGATTTACAACCGAGATCCTGGCTGCCAGCGTAAGACATACTATGCACCTGGTCCAATGTGCGGAAATCGGCGCCGATGTAGTCACCTGTCCGCTGAAAGTGATCACTGGGCTGCTGAACCATCCCCTGACGGATATTGGGCTAGAGAAGTTCTTAGCAGATCACAAGAAAGTCAACGGGTGATCCTTTAAGATCGGCTAGCTCTAGACGAATAAGCATAAAAGTACAACTTACATAACGAGGACCACTTTTTCGGATTTTATGGGTACATCGCAAAATACATCTTTTTCCTCCGACCCGGTCATACAGGTGCGTGATGTCGCTATCTTCCAAGAGCACAATACGGTCCTCAGCCATGTGAATTTTGAGATAGAAAAGGGAGAATTTGCCTTTCTCATAGGACGGACCGGCGGAGGAAAGTCCTCCTTACTCAAAACCATTTACGCGGACCTGCCCCTTAGGACTGGGGAGATGACGGTAGCTGGCTTTAATATTAAAAGTATAAAAGCTGCCGATGTGCCGATGCTGAGGAGAAAGGTTGGTATCATTTTCCAGGATTTCCAGCTATTCCCAGACAGAACGGTAACGGATAATTTGAAGTTTGTACTCAAAGCCACGGGGTGGAAAGACAATGCCAAGATTAAAGCCCGGCAAGCAGAGGTCTTAATGCGTGTGGGGCTGGGATCAGTGGGATCCAAAATGCCTCACCAGCTCTCGGGCGGTGAGCAGCAGCGTATTGTCATCGCACGGGCGCTGTTAAACGAACCGTTGATCTTAGTAGCGGACGAGCCTACCGGTAACTTAGATCCCGAAGTATCTATCGGGATCTTCCAACTCTTCCAAGAAATTAACCGAAGCGGTACCGCGGTACTTATGGCTACCCATGATCATTCGTTGGTCAAAAACTACGATTACAGGGTCTTAAAATGCGAAAATGGCAAACTTATGGATTCCAAGGTAGAGTCGTTTGATCTTACTCCCGGTAATTTTTAGATTTCGGGGTCATTCGCCTCCCATGTCTCCTGCTCTAGGTCATCAGCTTCTAGTTCTGCCAGTTTTTTATTGAGGATATCTATACGCACCACCAGGTTCAACAATAAGGCGTCGACCACTTTTTTGCTGGGATTGGACCTGAGCTCATCTTTGAGCACCTCGTACATGGCGTCCAGGTTTTGGAGATCTTGTTCATAACCGTAGTCAATTTCCACCTCGTCTTCAAAGTTGTTTATCAGGCTTTTTTTCTCGGAGATAAGCTCAAAATAAAAGGACTCTACATCTTTAAAATCCGACGAGATCTTTTCTTTTTGGGCTAGCAGTTGGGCTTTGGTCCTAAGGTCTCCCCGGAAATATAAGGTAAGCGAGGTTAAAAAGAAGAGAACGGCAGCCGCTTTCCACAGCCACAAGAAACGATGCCGCCGAGCAGGTACACGGTCCTTGATCTTGGACCATACTTTTCCTGTAGGCTCTTTATCGTCAAAAAGCTCCCTGTTTTCCCCTATAAATTTTTCAAGATCATCCTTCATAACCTGTGGCTTTAAGTAACTCCTTGATCTTTTTCTTTGCCCGGTTGTATTGCGATTTAGAGGTAGACTCCGTGATCCCAAGGATCTGGGCGATCTCCCCGTGATCGTATCCTTCTAATAAATATAACGAAAACACGATCCTGTAACCGTCAGGCAATCGACCAATCGCTTCTTTTACCCTATTAACGGTCAAATGATCGATTTTCGTATTTTCTTCCTCTACATATTCATGCCCTTCGTCCAAAGTCACTACCTCGATCCTCTTTTTACTTAAGAAATTGATCGCTTTGTTGATAACGATCCGCTTAAGCCAAGCCCCGAAGGTAGCCTCGCCATGATAAGAACTCAACCTGTGAAAAGCGCTTACAAAGGCATCTTGAAGCACATCCTCCGCGTCATCGTGATCATTGAGCATGCGGTAACATACATTGAACATAGCTTTAGCGTAAAGGCGGTACAGCTGATGTTGGGCAGCAGTATCCCCCTCCAGGCATCGATCGATCAAATCGGCATGAATGTTATGAACCTTCTGTTCCAATCAGCGGCTGTAGTTCTTATTAAAGACCACGCTGGCGAACGGAAGTTGCATTCGGAAAGGATTTATTTATCCAGGTTAGCTAAGTTTTCCTTGGCGAGTTCAAAATCAGGCGCTATGGCCAACGCATCGTCAAAGTGTTTTTTAGCGCCATCTTTGTCACCTTCCGCCTTGAGGATCATTCCTTTCAATGAGAGTAAAGCCACTTTAATTGGGAATTCTTTTTGTTCATTATTGGCTAGGGTGTAAACGCTCTTGAGCTCTTCCGTTTCCTTTTTGGTCATGAGTATGTCTACATTGGTTTTTGCCTCGGTGTATTTTGAGAGGTCAAATTGCAAAAAGGCGATCTTGTAAAGCGTCTGGTAATCATCCGTGTTTAAATACAGCGTTTCATAATTGTCTAACGCCTTATCTTTTAATCCCAGGTTTTCGTACGATATGGCTGCAATCTCCAAAGCACCGGTATGATCGGATTTTACGGCTAAAATATCATTGGCCGAAAGCACCGCGGAAGCATATTGCTGGCTTTGGATGTATAACAGTGATAATGAATAAAGAATAGAGTCATTTTGAGGATTCTCTACCAAGAGGCTGTAAAGAGCTTGTTTGGCTACACCATAGTCGTTGTACCTAAGGGCAGCTTGGTACGTACGGGCATAATGCGACGAAAAGATCTGTGAAGCTGTAGGAGGCTGGGCAGCTTCTTCCTGGCACCATGCACCGGATGTTAGGCTTAAAAAAAGAACTAGACCTAAGTATCTCATCTTCATTTTCATAAAATTTTCAAACCTCAAAAGTATCACTTTTCATTTACTAATTCCAAACCTTTCTTCTTACCAATCTCCAGCATCAACTGCCAGGCCTCCTCGCGATCATTTTTAATGATCCCTTCTAAGATCGATTCCTTTATCTCTTCTTTGATGTCACCAATGATGCGGCCCGGCTTAAGGTCAAAAGCTTTTATGATCTCGTCACCCGTGATCGGGGGTTGGAAATTCCTGATCTTGTCCTTTTCTTCTACTTCCAGCAACTTAGCTTCTACCTTTTTAAAATTAGCGAGGTATTTTTTAACCTTTTCCGGGTTTTTGGAGGTAATGTCTGCCTTGCACAGCTTCATCAGGTCGTCTATATCTTCCCCTGCCTCGAAGAGCAGCCTCCGAAGCGCGGTATCCGTAATATCATCCTTTACCAGCGCTATAGGACGTAAATGGAGCTTGACCAATTTTTTCACATACTCCATCCTGTCATTGAGTGGTAGCTTGAGCCTTCGAAATATCCCCGGTACCATCCGGGCTCCTTTATCCTCATGGCCATGGAAAGTCCATCCTACTTTAGGATCAAACCGTTTTGTGGGAGGCTTAGCAATATCGTGCAATATCGCCGCCCATCTTAGCCAGAGATAACCGGACATGTCCGACAGGTTATCCAGCACCTGCAAGGTATGGTAGAAATTATCTTTGTGCGACTTTCCATTAATGGTTTCGACACCATGCAGGTCCACCATCTCTGGAAAAATCAGCTTCAATATCCCGGTATGGAATAAAAGCTTAAAACCATACGAGGGTTTCGGTGAGAGGATGATCTTGTTCAGCTCGTCTGAAATGCGTTCTCGTGATACGATCTTGATCCTATCCAGGTGATCTACAATGCCCTGGTAAGTATCGGCCTCAATATCAAAGTTGAGCTGGCTGGCAAACCGGATGCCTCTCATCATCCGTAAGGGATCATCCGAAAAAGTGATCCCGGGATCCAGGGGTGTCCTGAGTATTTTAGATCTTAAGTCTTTGACCCCGTTAAAGGGATCTACCAAGTTCCCAAAGTCACCTTCGTTCAAGCTGATGGCCATGGCGTTGATCGTGAAATCCCTCCGGTTCTGATCATCTTCCAGCGTGCCATTCTCTACCACCGGCTTACGAGAATCTTCACGGTAAGACTCCTTCCTGGCCCCTACGAATTCCAGCTCCCATTCCTTATACCGGATCATGGCCGTACCAAAATTCTTAAATACATTCACCTTGGCATGATCCATTTGCCCTGCTACCCGCTGTGCCAATTCGATGCCACTGCCTACACATACAAAATCCACATCTTTCGAAGGTCTTTTGAGAAGCAGGTCACGCACCCAGCCCCCGATAACGTAGGTCTCGATACCTTGCTCCCGGGCCACACGGCCCACTAAGTCAAAAATCGGGTTTTTAGAAAGAGAGGGGGAATGATTCATGATCTCGCTGCCAGGCTTTTCCAACATAGAATTATTTTCGAAGCGCAAAGTTAGTATTAAAATGGGAAACTGCGGAGGGTTGGTCCATTCCAGGTGATCGTGAGAAGCCTGCGCGGCCCACGATCACCCCGCAACGATCCGCTATTTATTAAACGTAGGGCAGGGAATGAACTTTTCCGGTTTCTTCACTTTAGACCTCAGGGAAAGGTCCAGGCTATATTTTAAGGATACTTCATGGGCACCACCGGAAATAGGGCCTAGTTCAGAGACGGTAAAATCATAGCTGTAAGCGGTTTCCAGGCGATCAAAACGTACGCCAAGGATCAATACGATGGCATCCTGGCTTACATTATCGTTAACATCTTGCTGTATGGGAATGCCCCTGTACCACAGGCCGATCATGATCGGCTCATATAAAAAGTGCAGGCCAATGTCTAATTGATCAAAATCGCCTTGGCGCTGGTATACCATGGAAGGCGCCAGGCTGGATATCCTTTTCTTTTTGAACATCCCGGAATATAGGGGCACCCTAAACCCGGCATGTACCGAGGTTTTCATCGGTACCTGGCTTTCTTCGCCAAGCAAAGACCGGTTAGGTTCATTGATATGGCTCGCAGCAAACCCCACCCAGAACGTTTTATTGTATATCAGCAGTCCACTGCCCACATCAAAGTAATGTACGCTGCCCAACTGGCTGGCTTGTAAGTCTTGGGTGGGCACCTGCCCGTCGCTTTGAAATTCCAGTTGGTCCCCGAAAACGAGGCTATTGAAATCTATATCACGGTATCCGTAGCCAAAATAAAGCCCGGGAGTAACGATCCACTTATTGGCCAGTTGGATTTTGTAAGAGTATAAAAAGTTTACCGTAGTGGATTGCAATGCCGCTGAACCGGCCCTATCGGACATGACCAAAATACCTACACCGCTTTTCAAGTCTGACATGTTGTGGTCATAAGAAAAAGCATAAGTGACAAACCCATTACTGATCTCGGGCCACTGGTTGCGATAGTTCGCAATAAAGCGATGATCGGCCCCCGTACCTGCAAAAGCAGGATTCAGGTAAGTAGGTGCTGCATAGTATTGTGAGAAATGGGGGTCTTGGGCCCCACTTTGTAAAATGCAGAACATCAACAAGCCTATTACGAGTAATTTTCTCATCGTATCAAATTCACATCTCCTGTTCGCACTGTACTCTCCCCGTTTTCAAAGACGAGATTCAACTTGTAGACATACACATCTTGTGCACACAGCCGGCCCCGGAAGTATCCATCCCAGCCAATGGTTTTATCATCACTCCTGAAAAGCAGCTCCCCCCAGCGGTTGAAAATGAACATTTCAAACTCCGCCACTCCTTGGGTCAGGGGTAGGAACACATCGTTGAGGCCATTCCCTACCCTTCCCCCGGAACTACCTAAGGGGTCAGGGGTAAAAGCGTTGGGGATCAGAAGCCTTCCCCCGGTCCTCGCTTGCACCAAACTTTCGCGTCGTGTGGTGTCCGTACAGCCGTCAGTGCTGTATGCAATAAGAGAAATGTCGTAGGTCCCTTCTTGCTGGTAAAAATGCTGGGGCTCGAATTCTGTGGACGTGCTGCCATCCCCGAAATCCCACAGAAAGGAGTTGGCCCCGAAGCTGTTGTTATCCGTAAACAGGGGCTGGTCAGGGATCAAAACCACGCGCGGACGCACGTTAAACTGTGCCCTGGGAGGCTCAAACACCTCGATGATCATGGATTTAGTCTCCGTGATCGTATCTCCGAGCACATTTGTAGCGCTCAAACTTACGGTGTATACACCCGGTGTAAAGTAGGTGTAGGTGGGATTGACAGCCCTGGAGATCCCTTCATTGGCGCCAAATCTCCAGGAATAGCTCGTAGAATCTGCAAATTGGGACAGGTTCGTAAACTGCACTTCCAATGGGGCGCAGCCGGAAGGCGGAGCATAGTCAAAATCCACGATCGGGGGTATTGGGTTAATGGTGATCGTACGGGTCGCGGTCTCGATACATTCATCCAAACGTGCCGTAAGCGTGATGATGTACGTTCCAAACGTAGCATATTGATGACTACCCAGGTTAGGGTCAGTAGAAGTCGTGCTATCTCCCAGGTCCCATTCATAGGTCCATGGACCGGGGTTAGTGGTGTTCACAAGTGTGACCGTCCGGTTCGGTAAAGTTTGGCTGATAGGAGTAACCTCGAACGAAGTGAGTATCTCCGGGCGTTGCCCAACAAAAACTGCCTTTGTCACCGTAGAACTGGTACAATTGGCAAAATTCGTGGTTTGCAGGGATACTTCTACATTTTGATCTACTGCCCCACGGTCTATTCGATAATCGAACCGGTCACCTTCCGCCGACAAAGAAAGCATCACCACGTTATTGATCCTCAACTCCCAGCGGTATTCACTTAAGCCCTTTGTAATGGCTTCAAAATCGAGATGCATTACTTCACAATCAAACTGTAACGTATCCACGGTGAAATCAGCCGAGGGCACCGGATTAACACGTATGAGCCGCGTGGAATCCCTGGAACAGCCATTGCTCAACGTGCTGGTCAAAGTGACCCAAAAATCCTTGATGCCCATACCTTGGTTATTGAAGACATAAGAAAAATTAGGATCTGTCCCCGTATCCTGCTGGTCGACGGTATCACCTTCATCTACGATGGTCCAAAGAAACGATGCCGGGTTTAAGGCCAAGGTGGCATTATCCACTTCAAAATCCACTGCCACCGGGCTGCAATTGTCATCAAAAGGGGAATAATTGAGTGAGTTAAATCCTGAAACCGGTCCCGGCCCCACCACCACGGTTACCGGGGCACTGATTTGCTCACAGCCGTCTGTTGTGATTGCCCTCAAGCGCACATCATAGGTAAGGTCCGAAGAGGTCAAATTTTCAAAATACCGGGTATACTGGGCGGAAAAGCCCGGGTCTGAAGGGTTTTGGACGGAATCTACAACATACCCGGACCCATCGTTAACTTCCCAAATGTATTGCTGTACAGGGGCAGGTTGCACGCCTACCCCGTTATTATTAAAAACTACTTCCAGCACACTACACCCATTCGGCTGGTTTGTACTAATATCGGCGATGGGCAGGGGGTCTACGATTACAGGGATGACCGTAAGGCCAGCACAAGCGTTTTGGTCTGTCATCACGCGAAGTGCCACGTTATACGTGCCGGGAGCACCTAAGGCGTGGTCAAAGGATGTTTCATTGTCAAACGCGGCATTTTTGTTAAAAGTGGTCCCATCATAGTCAAAATCCCATTCCCATGAAACAATCGTTTCCCCATTGATAGCATTTACGGTAGAGACGTCTTCGAAACGTGTCATTTCTCCCTCGCACACCCGGGTAGAGTTGAAATCAGCTATAGGATTTTCAAATACCCTTATCCAAGTGTCATTCTCGGATTGACATCCCGTAGCTTCATCCCTGGTGATCAAACGTACCCGGTAATTCCCCGGATCAGTGAATACCTCATCGAAGGGGCCTAGTGGCGTGCTAGAAAACAATCCGCCCGCAGGCTCCTCCCGGGTAAGTGTGTTGTTTTCATCATAAAACTCCCACCGCCATCGTGTAAAGGCATTAGGGGTACCGGAGGATTGGTCGGTAAACCGTACGGGGAAATCCTGTGGGGTAGAAAGGTCCTGGCAAAACAATCCCGGGATGGGGTTCCCCGCCAAGTCGGTTATGCCGACCTGGGCCACCATGGCAGCAGATATGGTGATGATCTTTTCAAACTCCTCCACACAAGATCCTTGTGCCGTAGGATTTTCAGCGATCAACCGGATAAGCTTTTGCCCCTCGGTGTTAAAGGCATAGGTAGGGTTATTGCGGTTACGCGTATCGAGCAAAGTAGTGCCCGCTGCATCGTCGTAAAACTCCCAACGGAAATCCAGTCCGCCCATGCCCGGGGTCTGGTTGTCAAAATAAATATTGTCCCCAACACAAAAAAAGCTCGTGGTATCGCCCGCGGCATTATTTTCACGTGTCCAGAAATCCGGTTCCGGGCCATCTACAATGACAATATAGGCCGTGGTGGAGATCGCGTCGTCATAGTTCGGGTTGAGTGGGTCGCCATTCCAGGGGTTACAGATGTTCCAATTGAAAAGGGTCACCTCGAACCGGTTATTGACCAAATTGGCCAAGTTAGCCGGGGCGCTCATGGGAAAGGTTTGAGCGTTAGGACCGTTGGCAGGGAAAGGTATGGTTTCCACAGGACCAAAATAGCCGCCTGTGACCTGGAGCCCTGCGGTTCCCCTTGTTTGCGGATTTACCAACGTACCAGCCCCGTTGGTAAGGGGTTGAGTGCCTCCATCTTGAAGAGAAAGATCCAAGATCGTGGCGGCAGGAGTATGGTTGGTGCCATACACAAACTGCACGTGCCGGGCATCTTCGTTAGGCCGGTCGGGCTCTACATTCCGGTTGCAGTTAAACTCCGAGTTATCCCTAAAGACTGCATTCACCACGGGGTTGTTGTAGCACACGTCGTAGTTTGCCGGCACAATGGAAAGCTGTGCGTTCGCTTGCTCGTCCGTGCCCCAGAAAAAAGCAGTTTGGACCTCTTCGGAAGTAGGACATAAAACACCATTGATATAGACATAGGCTGTTGGTATGATGGTACATTGTCCATCATTGTCAAAATAGGTGAAAGTGGGTGCCGAAGCAGTGAATTCAGTATTCCCGGCGGCCGAGATCAGTCCTGAACCCACGTTAACGACATCGACAGTATTCCCGGGATCGTTCCACTCAAAACGGATCTCGATGTCGTTGGGGTCTTGTGCCGAGTTGAAAAAATAAGTGATGGTAAAGTCCGTGACCGTTACAGGAGCGCAGTCTTGATCCGTGTCAAAATCTATCGAGATCTGGGGGCGTAATGAACTGCACTGGGCGTAAGCAGGTCTTGACCCATACAGGCCCACTGCAAAAAATACTAGCAAAGCAAAAAATCCTCTCAACATAGTTCTAAAATGGGACATACTACCATTTCAAAACCAACCACGACATCCTTCTAATCAAACTCAAAGTTACCACTTAAAAAGCCACAAAAGCATAGCGGTAGATGCCCATTATCGATGAAGGTAACGATCTGGTCAATCAGCGGGCTAATTTGACGTTAAAAGTGCGCTGTTAAAAGGTAGGTTCTCGCCAGTGAACCGGCGTTTTGTGGTTTAACTTTATGCCAACCAACTACTTATGACGCACATAGTAACACGCAAAGAAAAACGCGTACATGAAAAAACAGGTGGAAATTGAAAGGCCGCATCTTGTGTTCTATTACTTCTCGACGCTCCCCCAGGGTAAGTTGATTTATTTATGAAATAACTTACTAATTTAGTTTTGAATTCTGCTACCTTTGTGCCCCATAAGTTTATCAACAACTCATAAAAAACTTATGGCCAAGGCTAAGTATGTTTTCGTTACCGGCGGTGTAACGTCCTCATTAGGAAAGGGAATAATCTCGGCATCTTTAGGAAAGCTATTACAAGCAAGGGGCTTTAAAGTCACCATCCAAAAATTTGATCCTTACATTAACATAGATCCGGGTACATTAAACCCTTACGAGCATGGGGAATGCTATGTAACGGATGACGGTGCGGAAACGGACCTGGACCTCGGTCACTACGAGCGATTTCTGAATACTCCCACCTCCCAAGCGAACAACATTACCACGGGCAGGATCTATAACAACGTGATCACGAAAGAGCGCAAGGGAGAATACCTGGGTAAAACCGTGCAGGTGGTGCCCCACATAACAGATGAGATCAAGCGGAACATCTTTTTGTTAGGGGAAAGCGGGGAGTACGATTTTGTGATCACCGAGATCGGTGGCTGTGTGGGTGATATTGAATCACTACCGTTCATTGAAGCTGTGAGGCAAACCAAATGGGATGTAGGCCAGAATAATTCCATTGTTATCCATTTGACCCTTATCCCGTACCTAAAAGCTGCCAAGGAGCTGAAGACCAAGCCTACCCAGCACTCTGTAAAACAGCTACTGGAAGCAGGTATCCAGCCGGACATCCTGGTATGCCGGTCTGAAATGAAACTACCGGATGATATCCGGAAAAAGCTGGCCCTGTTTTGCAACGTAAAGTATAACTCGGTGATCGAAGCGCTGGATGCGGAGACGATCTACGATGTGCCTATACTGATGAGGAAGGAAAAGCTAGCAGAGCGTGTGCTGACGAAGCTTAAGATATCCAATAAGACGGAACCCGCCCTGGACCAGTGGAAGGAGTTCCTGGGCAGGTTAAAAAATCCGACCGACGAGGTAAAGATCGGGCTGATCGGTAAGTATGTAGAACTTCCGGACGCCTATAAATCTATTATGGAGGCATTTATCCATGCCGGGGTAGACAATGAATGCAAAGTGGACCTGCAGCCCGTTTCTTCGGAAAGTCTGAATGAAGATAACTGCCATTCTGTCTTAGGTCAGTTTGATGGCATCTTAGTTGCTCCCGGTTTTGGAGAGCGGGGTATCCCGGGGAAAATATTGGCGGTCCAGTATGTACGTGAAAACAAAATCCCATTTTTTGGCATTTGTTTAGGCATGCAGTGCGCCGTAATTGAATTTACCCGGAACGTACTGAAAATAAAAGACGCAGGATCTACGGAGTTCGACGAAAAAACGAAGAGCCCTGTGATCGACCTGATGGAAGAGCAAAAAAAGGTGACCAATATGGGAGGCACAATGCGATTAGGGGCTTATCCTTGCAACCTGAAACGAGGCAGCAGGACCAGCGCGATCTACGGTAAAACAAAGATCAGCGAGCGGCACCGGCATAGGTATGAATTTAACAATAAGTACCTGGAAAAAATCGAAAAAGCCGGGATGATAGCCTCCGGCATCAACCCCGACACGGGATTGGTAGAAGTGGTGGAGCTTACAGATCACCCTTGGTTTGTGGGAACACAGTATCACCCTGAACTCAAGAGCACAGTCCTCAACCCTCACCCCCTGTTTGTTAAGTTTGTTGAAGCTGCGCTGCACAATAAAAAAGAAAACAAGAGTTAATTTAAGATCTATTTAAAATGGATAGAAATCAAGCCACGGGCTTAATACTTATCGCCCTAATGGTGATAACCTACTTTACATTTTTTGCTCCCGAGCCACCTCCTCCCGCGCCGGAACCGGAAGTTGCCGAGCAAACCAGCGAGCCCGCACCTAGTGAGCCTGCGGTCTACGATAGTGATAGTTCCTTTTTGCAAGTCAAAGATTCTGCGCAACAGGCACTGAACTTGCAAAAATATGGGGTTTTCGGGGCAGGTGCTACGGGAGAAGAGCAGATCATTGTAGTAGAAAACGAAGAGGTTAAGATCCAACTGAGCACATTAGGCGCCAAAATAAACGAGGTTGAGCTAAAATCCTTTAAGACCCACGACGATCAGCCCGTGGTCTTGCTCACCCCCAATAGTAACCAGTTCTCACTTGCTTTAAACTCCCCGGGCAGGGTTGTGGATCTCACGGATCTATACTACGACCATAGCACACAAACAATTGGAGACACCTTGATACACAGTTTCCAACTGGCCATGGGAAATGGGCAATATGTGAAGCACACGTATAAGTTAGGTCCTAAAGGCTATGAAATGGGGTATCATCTTGAGCTGATCGGCCTAGATAACGTGGTGACCCGCGAAGACCTCATTTACCGCTGGGACGATCACATCATCCCCCAGGAAAAAGACATAGAGCTAAGCCGGACGAATACCACCGTCAACTATTTTACCCTTGATGGTGATTTCGACTACCTCAGTGAACGCTCCCAGGGGCTAGAGGAAGAAGTACTGGACGAGGCGGTAAAATGGGTTTCCATTAAGCAGCGTTTCTTTATTGCCGGGCTTATTGCAGAAAATAAATTCAGCCAAGCCCGTGTAAGCACACTATATGACCCGGAAAAGACCGACCAGGTGAAATTTGCCCAGGTAACGTTAGGCCTGCCCTACGAGGATCTAAAATCAGGTAAAGGTAATTTCAAGTATTATTTCGGGCCCAACGACTACCACATTACCAAAGACGTAGCGGAAGATTTTTCCAAGAACCTTTGGCTGGGCTGGCCCCCTATGATCTGGGTCAATAAGTTTGTGATCATCCCGCTTTTCGACCTGCTCAATAACTTCTTGGATAACTATGGATTCATCATCATTATCATGGTGTTCATTATTAAGCTGGCGTTGTCCCCGCTTTCGTACAAATCGTACGTTTCCATGGCTAAAATGAAAGTATTGAAGCCGGAACTGGACCAGATCAGGGAAAAGCATGACGGTGATATGACGAAGGCCCAACAAGAACAAATGAAGTTGTACCAGCAGGTGGGCGTAAACCCGATCAGCGGGTGTGTGCCTATGCTTCTTCAAATGCCTATATTGCTGTCCATGTTCTATTTCTTTCCCCAATCGATCGAACTGCGGGGAAAATCTTTCCTTTGGGCGGACAACTTGTCGTCTTATGATTCCATTTTAGATCTTCCCTTCACCATTCCCTTTTACGGGAGTCACGTGAGCCTTTTCGTTTTGTTAATGACAGTTTCCACTATCGTTATCACCTGGCAAAACCAGCAAGTGAGCACAGTACAGGGACCTATGAAAGCATTTTCATACATGATGCCTGTCATTTTCATGTTTGTTTTGAATTCTTACCCTGCCGCGCTTAGCTTTTACTACTTTGTATCCAACTTGGTTACCTTCGGGCAGCAAGCGGCCATCCGCAAGATGATCGACGAGGATAAGATCAAAAAAGTGTTAGAAGAAAACAGGAAACGCGGCGGAAGCAAGAAAAAATCAAAATTCCAAGCGCGATTGGAAGAGGCGATGAAAGCCAGCCAGCAGGCCCGGTCTAAGAAGTAACAAGACAAGGTCTTATCCTTGTTGGCCGCGTTGAATGCTTTAAATAAGTGGTTGTGTTGAATTTGTTGGCCTTTTTAGAACAATCTCTAAGATCTGCTTAGATCAATTTGCTTTCTAAAATCGTTACTGTCCAGTTACACTATCAAAAGGCATCATCAAAAATTCAAGGGTGTTTGGAGGGGAGACATCCAGGAACAGCGCGGCACATTTGAGGCCTGTGGGTAAGCGGCCTATAGGGGATGGACAGTGCGTTTAGCGCGGAAAATGGGCTTTGTTCCTGGCGCCCTTTTCTTTTGTTTCGTTTTCTTTTGGGCGTGCAAAAAAAAAATGAAACTGGACTTAGAACCGCAAAATCCCGCTTATTCTGCTCATTCCCAGGTTCCCATTACCTGGAACACCTTAAAATATAGACTAATTTGCCAAAATTAGACGTTCTACAATCAAAGCTAATTTTAAAGAACGCACTTTTATATGATTATGAGTCACAAACGACAACGCCCGGATTACAAATCCTATTGCTCGATAAGTACGCATTACGCCGCGCTAAATGCGCACTAGTTGAGGGTGAAGAGTTGAAAATTCAAGTGCAGTATGGAGGGAGGACATCCAGGAACAGCGCCGCACATGTGAGGCCTTGGGTAAGCAGCCTATAGAGGTTGGGTAGCGCGTTTAGCGCGGAAAATGGGCTTTGTTCCTGGCGCCCTTTTCTTTTGTTTCGTTTTCTGTTGGGCGCACAAAAGAAAATGAAAACTGGACTTAGAACCACAAAATCCCGCGTATACTGCTCATTTCAAGGCTCCCATTACCCGAAACAATTTAAAAATGCAGCCTAATTTTCTAAAATAGACTTTTCCCAACAAAGCAAATCTCGGCTCTCCCAATGAGCCCTCTCACAACCACCGCCCCAGAATGCCAGTCATTTTTTTAATCGAGTCCAAGTTTAAGTCAATGGGACAGTCAGAATTTTTTTTAACTCCTCTCATCGTTTTTATCGTCCCTGGATGCGGTTTACCGAATCATACAGGCATTGGGATGATTCTTTTAAACATTTGTCTCCTTCATGACTGCGTTTTAGCGTTTACTGCGCACGCTTTAGGGATTGACCGAAGCGTTAGGATGATACTCCAGTACCCTGGGATGACCCTGTACCACATTTTAGTGTTTTGGCGCAACATTTGACTTCCATAACATTAATTTTACATACTTAAAAGAAAAAAGATCATATTTTTTCTTTTCCAAGCAAGTAAGCCTCCTCGATGGTTGGAACGCGTAAAAAACCTATCCTCATCTTTTTCATGAAAATCTTTCTTTAATGGGTACAAAAACACAATCCATCGCTGCCAAGGCCTACAACGCAGTGAATACCTTGGTTATCAATAAGCTAGGGCATTTTCATGAATTGATATAAGATGTACACATCCATAATTCAATTAAACTTATATCTTTGTACCCTTGATTTCGAGCATAAAACTACACTAATACCTGATGCAAATTACCTACTATGGACATGCTAGCTTTTTGGTTCAAACACAGGGCAAAAAGCTTCTTTTTGATCCATTTATAAGTCCTAATGAATTGGCTGGGAGCATTGATGTAGACGCGATAAAGCCGGATTATATCCTTCTTTCCCATGGTCACCAAGACCACGTGGCCGATGTGGAGAGGATATATAAGACCTCCCAACCACAGGTGATCTCTTCTTTCGAAGTGGTTTCATGGTTTGAAGAAAAGGGGCTGGACAATTATCACCCTATGAACCTGGGCGGAGAGTGGCAATTTGATTTTGGGAAGTTGAAAATGGTCAATGCGGTACATTCCAGTAGCCTCCCGGATGGAAGCCATGGTGGTAACCCTGCCGGTTTTGTCATCACCAACGAAGAAGCTACGTTTTATTATGCCGGCGATACCGCACTTACCTGGGATATGAAACTTATCGCAGAGGAGTTTTCGTTGGATTTCGCCTTTCTTCCCGTGGGCAATAACTTTACCATGGGGATAAATGATGCTTCTGTTGCTGCGGAGTTTGTAAAGACCAAAAAGGTGATAGGAATGCATTATGACACCTTTCCTTACATCAAAATAGATCATGACGAGGCACGGGAGACTTTCAATAAGAAAGGACTGGAGTTGATATTGATGGGTATTGGTGAAACTACTAACATTTGATCTTGTAGATGAGTAAAATAATAGCAATTGCTAATCAAAAAGGGGGGGTAGGGAAAACGACCACCGCCATTAACTTAGCGGCCAGCTTGGCGGCTTTGGAATACAAAACCCTGGTGGTAGATGCCGACCCACAGGCTAACTCCACCTCGGGCCTGGGCTTAGACCCTAAAGAGGTAGAAACAAGTATCTATGAATGCATGGTAGATGGCGTGAATGTAAAAGACGCTATCCGGTCTACTGAAATAGATTACCTGTTCGTGCTGCCCTCCCACATCGACCTGGTGGGCGCCGAAGTAGAAATGGTAAGCATAGACCGACGGGAGGAAAAAATGAAAGAAGCACTGCAAAATGTGGCAGGCGATTACGATTTCATCATTATCGACTGTTCCCCTTCCCTAGGTTTGATCACGATCAATGCGCTGACCTCCGCTAACTCTGTCCTGATCCCTGTACAATGTGAATATTTTGCTTTGGAGGGATTAGGCAAACTGCTGAATACCATTAAGATCATCCAGTCGCGTTTGAATACCTACCTAGAGATCGAAGGCATCCTTCTTACCATGTATGACGTACGGCTCAGGCTTAGCAACCAGGTGGTGGAAGAAGTGAGAAAGCATTTTAAGTCCATTATGTTCAATACGATCATTCCGCGTAATATCAAGCTAAGTGAATCTCCAAGCTTCGGGGTACCGGCCATAGCCCATGACGCGGAAAGCAAGGGATCCGTAAGCTATTTGAACCTAGCTCGGGAGATCGTAGATAAAAATGGCATTTAGATTAATTTGAGGTAGAATGGCAAAACAGACAAAGAGAAAAAATGCCTTAGGCCGTGGGTTAGGAGCGTTGTTGGAAGATTCTCCCTCAATGGATAAAAATATCCCTTTAAGCGAGCCCCAGGTGGGTTCCACCAATGAAATAGCGCTGAGCGAGATCGAAGTGAATCCTTTCCAGCCCCGCACACATTTCGATGAAGAGGCGCTGGGGGAATTGGCAGATTCGATCAAGGTGCAAGGTATCATCCAACCTATCACCGTAAGAAAGCTTGCAAAAAATAAATACCAGCTGATCTCGGGGGAGCGTAGATACCAAGCTTCGAAACTGGCCGGCATTGACGCGATACCAGCGTATGTACGCACAGCCGATGATCAGCAAATGCTGGAAATGGCGCTGATCGAGAATATCCAGCGAGAAAACCTCAATGCCATCGAGATCGCTTTGAGTTACCAGCGGCTGCTCTCAGAATGCGAGTTGAAGCAAGAAGAGCTAGGTGACCGTGTTGGAAAAAACAGGACCACGGTCAATAACTACTTACGGCTTCTCAAGCTCCCGCCGGACATACAAGCGGCCTTACGCGATAAGAGAATATCGATGGGGCACGCCCGGGCACTGATCAATATTGAAAATGTAGACCTCCAGTTAGACATTTTCAAGAAGATCATCGAGCAGGACCTTTCCGTAAGAAAGGTAGAAGAGCTGGTGCGCTCCATGGGGCAAAAGCCAAAAGAAGTCAAAAAAGTAGAAGAAACTCCCGGGGCTGGCAAGGAAATTGCTGACCTGCAGGTAAAACTTGCATCACATTTTGGCACCAGGGTACAGGTGAAGTCTGACGGTAAGAAAGGAGAGATCAAGATTCCTTTTCTTTCCGTAGAAGACCTCAATCGTATCTTGGATATTCTTGATATGTAATGAGAACCGGGGTTTTACTTTGTTGGTTGGTCTTAGGAGGTTTTGTGGGTTGGGCGCAGGTGACACCCCCGGCGGTCAATGTAGACTCTACACGTACCGAGGATGTGCTGATCAGCAGCGCAGACACTGCAAATGTCCAGGAGATCCAATCGTATGCCACCCAGTTTGTGCCTAGGAAAGCCTCTTTGTATGCAGCCATACTGCCTGGCCTGGGACAGATCTACAATAAGGATTATTGGAAACTCCCCCTGGTGTACGGGGGATTGATCAGTTTTGCCTTGGTCGTGGATTTTTACAATGACCAATACCGTGAAGCCCGGGCCGAGCTGTTCACCTTACTAGAATCCGATAACCCGGACGGGGTATCGCCCCGCAATCTCAACCAAGCCCAGCTCAGGACCATCATTGAAGACACCCGTAGAGAACGTGATTTTTACATGGTCATCACCGGGGTTTTTTATTTATTACAAATCGCAGAAGCACACATCTCCGCCCACCTCAAGGAATTCAAGCTTAATCCCGATCTAAGGGTAAAGATCGAGCCTACTTTCGAACGCCCGCAGTTTGAAAGTTACAGGGCCGGGCTTTCTGTTAAACTGAAATTTTAGAATGAACATCTTACTGGTAGGCTATGGCAAAATGGGCAAGACCATCGAAGCGATCGCCTTGGAAAAAGGACATGAAATTGTAGACCGCATCGACCGCCATAACCTGTCCGACCTATCGCGATACAATGGCTCTAATGTAGAAGTAGCCATTGAATTCAGCCAGCCTAGTACAGCTTTTGACAATATTCGTTACTGCCTAGAAAACAAGATCCCCGTGGTATCGGGTACTACCGGCTGGTTAGATAAAAAAGAACAAGTCCATAAGATATGCTTAGAGCATGAAGGCACTTTTTTCTATGCTTCCAATTTTAGCATTGGCGTAAACCTCTTTTTTAAGCTCAACGAACGGCTAGCAAAAATGATGGAGCCTTTTATGGGGTACTCCGTTGGCATGGAGGAGATCCATCACACCGAGAAAAAAGACGAGCCTAGCGGAACTGCTATTACCCTTGCAGAAGGCATAATCACAAATAATAAACATAAAGAAAGCTGGGCTTTGGGCACAGGAAGTAGCCGGGAGACCATCCCTATCATTTCTAAGCGACAAGGTACTGTACCCGGCACCCACCTTATCACCTATTCCTCCCTGGTCGATGATATCGAAATCAAACACACGGCCCATTCCCGCCAAGGATTTGCCCAAGGGGCACTTAAGGTTGCCGAATGGCTACCGGGAAAAAAGGGGATATTGGGAATGGATGATTTCCTTAAGATTTAAAAAAAATCGACTTTCTTTGTAAGATTTTGTAACGCAGCACACTCTTAAAGATAGAATAGCACTGACATGGACGAAATATTTATTTACCTGGTTTTCTCCCCGATAATTATAGCCCAACTTGTGGGGTATTGGAAGCTCTTTGAAAAGGCAGGAGAAGACGGATGGAAAGCATTGATCCCCTTTTATTCCTTTTTTATCGTCTTGAAAATTGTAGGGCGCCCCTGGTGGTGGGTATTTTATTCTTTGATCCCTTTGATCAATATTTTCGTTGGGATCGGCGTGTATGTAGACCTTCTCAATTGCTTTGGAAAAACCCGGCTGAAAGATCATGCATTGGGTATCTTATTTTCGTTTGTTTACCTACCCTACATTGGTTTTAAAGAAGATGTAAAATACATCGGTACGCTCGAGGAGTTACCCGCACAAAAAAAATCCACGGCCCGGGAATGGACCGAGGCGATCGTGTTTGCCGTATTTGCCGCCACACTGATCCGGTGGTTGATCATGGAAGCTTTTACCATTCCTACACCCTCCATGGAGAAGTCCCTTATGGTCGGGGATTTTCTTTTTGTCAGTAAATTCCACTACGGTACGCGAACCCCGAAAACCCCGCTCCAGCTCCCTTTAACACACCAAAAGATATGGCTTACCAACTTGCCTTCTTACCTTGACTGGGTTGAACTGGAGCAGTACAGGCTACCCGGCCTTACTGAGATAAAACGAAACGATGTGGTCGTATTTAATGTACCGGGCATTGCAGAGAATAACTTCGAGGAATACGACCGGAGTAAATGGATCGATTACCCGGTAGACCTTAAAACCAATTACATTAAAAGGTGTGTCGCCCTGCCCGGGGATGTTTTGAAGATCGAAAACAAGCAGGTGATCGTAAATGGTGAATCCATTGATAACCCCGATAAAATGCAATTCTCTTATATTGTACAGTCGAAAACCCAGCTGAGCGAAAGGGTACTGGATAAGCTGGATATAGAAGCCACGGGGGCACCGAATTTCCAGGGAGACCGCGCTGTACAACTTTTTTACCTCACAGAAAGTGAAAAACAAACCCTGGAAGAACAGCCTTTTGTGATCGAAGTAAAGCCTTTTCGCAGCTATGGGCAAGGGGAATGGGAATCCAATATTTTTCCAAACGACAAAGAACTCTTCCCATGGAACTCTGACTGGTACGGCCCCCTAACGATCCCAAAGGCGGGCCAAACGATCAAGATCAATAAAGAAACATTAGCTACCTATGGCAAGGCCATTACTTTATATGATCATAATGAAAATGCCGAAATCCGAGAGGGTAAGCTTTACATCGACAACCAAGAGGTGACCGAATATACCTTCAAACAAGACTATTATTTCATGATGGGGGATAATCGTCATAACTCATTAGACTCTCGCTATTGGGGTTTTGTGCCAGAAGATCATATCGTAGGCAAAGGGTTCTTTATCTGGCTTTCACTCAATGCAAACAAAAGTTTTTTCAGTAAAGTCAGGTGGAACCGATTCTTCCAGTTGATCGAGTAGATTTTGGCTTAAGAAAGCATTCGGAAATAACTCATTTTAAGGCAAAATGTGGAGTTCTTAACCGCAGAGAAAACGGAGTAGACCACAGAGAGGCATAGAGATATTCACCCAAATTGGCGCAAGTTTATAACTTGTGCCTTTTTTATGATCACTAGGGTTTGTAACCCGGCCAACAAGTAGCAAAACCAACCACTAAAAAAGGATCGTCATTCCGGCCGGTGGTGAGGGGCAGGCCTCCCCGAGAGCCGGAATCTGTTCGGTCGTTGGGGCTTGTCACGCCTAGCCAAACGCCCAGGCTGCAAGGAATGAAGATGCTAAAATAAGAAGGCCTAACCCTAATCGTAGGTTAAGCATAGCGGTTCTACGACTTAACTACAGGGATAGCGTCCGCTCGGTAAGTGGTCTTTGATCGTATACTTATAAACTAGGAGGGTACGCCATATACATTCGAAATCAACCCTCAGGTTTAAATTTTCATAGCAACTTTTTTTCGAAGTGCTGCCCGAAGAATCATCCATTCTTTTTTAAACAGGCCGTCATTGACGAGAAAGAGCGAGCGGACGCTCTTGGTGATTTGTAGGTCTTAGGATCGCTACGCTTAACCGAAGACCAGGGTGCTCCAGTAAGAGCATGCAAATAAGAACTCGCCTCTAAAAACCTATGCACGATTGGCTCACTAAGTAAAAATTTATATATTTATAGCATACAAGTCATATAAGATCTCCATAACTTGCTGTAAATGAGAATATTTTCAAAGCCTTGACTGCCAAATAGTGGAGCACCTGGCACAGCTTTACCCCCACCGCCAGCCACCGCAAAGCATCTCATGACTGTCATTTATCATACACCCAAATAACAAAGAATCGATGAAAAAATATCACTTTATCTATCCCAGGTTTACACGAGACAAGATTCATAACCAGGAACGTGGTACAGAGTCATTGATACCCGGTACAGAATCATTATGTACCGCCCAAGAATCGCATTGTACCGCTAAAAAATCATTCTGTACCCCCTAGGAATCACAGTGTACTACTAAAAAATCATTCCGTACCGCTTAGGAATCACAGTGTACCACCCAAAAATCATTTTGTATCGCCCGGGAATCGCACTTTACCTAGAGAAAATCACTGCGTACCGGTAAAAAATCACACTGTACCGCTCAAGCATGGCAGATACCCCTAAAAATATCATCCACTATGACAAAAGACTTATTAAAACTAAAATTCATTCTTCTAATAATTGCAATTTCAATAAATGGTTGTGCCAATTCAGAGACTGCAACTGGATATTGGACAGGAATTATAGAAATGAATGGAAAAGAAGTGGATTTAACCCTTGATTTAGATTCAGAAAGACAAATATTTTCGAGCTATGATTTAATGCTGATAGAGCAACCGATAAGTGATTTGAAAATGAATAACAGTACTATCATTTTTTCACTTGTTCTTGATGTTGAATTGCATTTTAATGGGGTACTAAAAAATGACCAAATACAAGGGAGCATTGAAATGCAAAATGCTCCTCCAAACATGAATATGGCATTCCGTTTAAGAAAACAAGTCCACACTTTAGAAAAGCCATATTCTGTTGAAGGCTTGACGATAAAAAGTAAAGACGTTATTCTGTCAGCTAACTATTATAAACAGAAAGCAAAGGGAAATTTTCCTGCTCTTGTTTTACTACATG
The DNA here is from genome assembly GCA_028280565.1 of Fulvivirga sp. Classification (GTDB taxonomy): domain Bacteria; phylum Bacteroidota; class Bacteroidia; order Cytophagales; family Cyclobacteriaceae; genus Fulvivirga. The sequence goes on along the minus strand of JANQLQ010000126.1, from coordinate 6,463 downwards.
GGTCATCTACCAGTTTAAGAAGTGATTATGTCTACGATGCTGACTTTTTTGCTAAACTGGGATTTGAAGTTTTAATATTTGATAAAAGAGGAAACGGAAAATCAACGGGTAATTATTCAACTTCAAATTATGGAGATATTATTGAAGACGCTATTGCTTGTTTAGAATTCATGAGTAATAAAGAAAGTGTTGACAAGAACAAAATAGGTCTTTGGGGGTATAGCCAAGGAGCAATGCTTTTACCAAGAATTGCATTAAAAACAGATATTCCAAAATTCCTAATTGCAAAATCACCTGAAGTGGTCAGTGTTACCGAAGCAGCAGCATATTCTGATAGCTTAAGAGTTGTAAATTTCGGGGGGTCGGTTTCAAATGGGCAATATGCAGCAAATAGCCATAGAGAAGTTGAAAAGATGATTAACAATGGAGCAAACTACAAGGAGGTTGAGCGTTTTATTCAGAACAGAGCTCAACAAAATAGCTTTATGAACCAAACTGGATTACACGACAGAATTAGTATAAATGAAAGTGAGTTTAATGGCTACTATTGGAAAGGTAGAACTGAAAATTTTTATTCTTATTGGAATAGCCTGGATATCCCAACCATTGTCTTATTTGGAGAAAGGGACAGTTTTGTTGATCCTGATAGAAATACATCTCATCTAAAAAGCCTTGATAATGATAATATTGATATAATACTATTTCCACAAGCTAATCATTCTTTAAAAAAGTCATTTGACCCAACCACTGATACTGAATTTGATTTTCCAAGATTAATTGAGGGGTATACTGAAAATATTGAAAATTGGATTGAAAAAGAAATAACGAAACGCTAATCCACCTAGCGCAAGTCTGTGACTTGCGTTTTAATGCTGAAAATGAGAGTCTTTGACTCGGAAAAATAAAAACAAACCTAAAAATTGAGCATAGAATATAAAATACTAGACCAAACCCATCTACACTTTGTAACATTCGCTGTAGATCGAATGATGGCAGTTTCGTCTAAAGTTGGCCGGGTTACAAACCCTAGTTACTATAAAAAAGGCACAAGTTAAAAAATTGTGCCATTCGGGGGGTACAACAGGCGATAAGCTCAATGAGTAGGCTGAGCTATAAGCTATTTTGGCACGAAATGGTAACTTTAGAAGCAAAAAGAAGAGATATGTTCATTGAGCTTATCTAGACGTTAAGTGCGATTACGATATGAGGAAACTATGTTTTTTAATTACACTTTTTGTTCTGAGCATTTCATGCAGTGAGTCGGATTATGAAACTCAAAACTTTATACTGAACCAAGCACAAAGATTAAATTATTCTATAGAAAAGGAAAATAAAGTTCTATATGTAAAAATCCTTAAGCAGGATTCCAGTCTAATAGCTTTTCGTGACTCAACGGCAAGTATAATTTATTGGATTAATAGCTTACAAGACAAGCTTAAAAATTCTCCTAAACCCAATTGGTTCAGCAATAAATCAAAAGGCATTGTAAGTGAAGTAATTTTTAATTCTGGTTATGGGCTAGAACTCAAAAATGTATTGAACAATTACTGCAGGTTTATGAGCAGACCAGATTTCAAAGTTTGGAATATTGCAACAGATGCGAAAGACATAAATTTACATCTAGATAGTCCTCAATCACTGACACCTTTTGAACAATTCTATTTCTCCAATACCACTGCAGGACAAGCATTGATAATCATAGAACTTTTGAAAACTGAAGTATTGAATATTGAAAGTCGCTTTTATTTATTTCGGTTGAATAAAAAGGCACTTAACATTTTGTAATCAACCCATAGCCGTCAGCTTAAGGAACTGCTTGCATTCAGCTGTTGCAGGTAATACCCTAAACTGGCGCAAGTTTCAGCTTGTGCCTTTTTTATAGTAACTAGGGTTTGTAACCCGGCCAACAAGTAGCAAAACCAACCACTAAAAAAGGATCGTCATTCCGGCCGGTGGTGAGGGGGCAGGCCTCCGCGAGAGCCGGAATCTGTTCGGTCGTTGAACGCAAACCGTTCTTTTTGGAAATATAATAGGTTTTCGTTTCGCGACTTCGCAGATTCCTTGTCACGCGCATTCCTTACGCTAAAGCCGCAAGGAATGACGGTGCTAGGAAATAAGGAGACCTAAAGAATAGCCCTCACTCGTGAAACACAAGCGACTGTCTTTCATTATCCCCAAACTGGCGCAAGTTTGTAACTTGTGCCTTTTTTATAGTAACTAGGGTTTGTAACCCGGCCAACAGGTAGCAAACCCCTAAACTAAATATCGCCCAGTTGAGGTCGCATCACCAATTCTTCAATTACCGTGCGATCCGATAGTTGGTAAGCGCTCCAAACGCTTTCTGCTACGTCTCCCGGTTTCATGAACCGTTCTTCGGGGAGGTCGACCCCTTCCCAGCTGGCGGTGAGCGTGGCGCCAGGTAAAATGGAGGTAACACGGACGTTGTGCTCCTTCATTTCCTCGCGGAGCACTTTGGACATCCCCAGTAATGCAAATTTTGAAATGCAATAAGAGCCTCCGTTGGCATAGGGCATAATGGAAGCAGTAGAGCACATATTAAATATATGCCCGGACCGGGCTGCCTTCATCTCGTGGATAAATCCGCGGGCCATGTGGTAGGCGCTATACAGGTTGGTGTTGATCATTAGCTCTAAGGCACCCTCTTCTTCTTCATGGATGGTACCGGGAATAAACACCCCGGCATTATTGACCAAGACATCCACCTTATTGTACTTATCCTTTACGGCCTGCACAAAACGCATGACCTCTTCCTTTTTCGATACATCCGCTTTCATGGTAAAGACTGTGGCGGGATAAGTTTCTTTAATGAAGGTCTCCAGTGCTGCCAGGTCTTTTTCATTACGGGCGCATGTAGCAATATGGAACCCCTCCCGGGCAAATCGTTCGATGATCGCCCTGCCGATCCCTTTCGTGCCCCCTGTGATGACTAAAAGTTTGTTCATGGTTTAAGAATATCAATAAAATGCTGTTTGTGCTGGTCGCGGTCGAATTTATTATTAAAAGATTGTGCAGCCAAGACCATTTGACATAATATTGTTATATTTTGAAAAATAATGATCGCCCGACTGAAAAGTTTATCTTAGCAGCGCATGGAAGCACTCGGTAAGTATTTTATCTTCTTAGGCAGGCTTTTTATTAATCGTGAGACCTTCGGCACGTATTTCAGGCTGGTGATCGATGAGTGCGTTGCCATCGGGATCAATTCCATTTTCTTGGTATCCTTGGTCTCTTTCTTTATGGGAGCGGTGACCACGATCCAAACGGCCTACAACCTCATTAGCCCGCTTATTCCCGATTACGTTATCTCACTGGTAGTGCGTGACATGACCATTTTGGAGCTTGCTCCTACCATTATTGGAGTGATCTATGCCGGGAAGGTGGGCTCCAGCATGGCCAGTGGATTAGGCACCATGCGCATTAGTGAGCAAATTGACGCGTTAGAAGTTATGGGGATCAATTCTACGAGCTACCTGGTACTACCCAAGATCTTAGGGTCCTTACTAATGTACCCTTTGCTTGTCATTCTTGCCGGTTTGCTTTCCATTGTAGGCGGGTACCTTGCCGGGGAGTTCACAGGAGTAGTAACCCCTACGGAGTATGTTTACGGGATACGTTTTGAGTTCAACGAGTATATGGTGACTTTTGCACTGATCAAATCATTTGTTTTTGCTTTTTTAGTAGCTTCCATCTCCTCTTTTAAAGGATATTATACCACGGGTGGCGCCGTAGAGGTGGGCAAAGCCAGTACCTCGGCGGTTACACAAAGTGTGATCGCTATCTTGACAGCTGATTATCTATTGGCCCAACTTTTATTACAATGATCAGGATAGAAGGTATCCAAAAATCGTTCCAGGGTAAAGCGATCTTGAAAGGGATAAGTTTCGTTTTTGAGCAGGGTAAGCCTAACCTTATCATAGGGGCCAGCGGTACGGGGAAAAGTGTATTGTTAAAATGCATTGTTGGACTGATACCCCCGGACCGGGGCGAAGTGTTTTATTATGACAAAGAGTTCACACATGCGAATCGCGACACGAAAACGGAGATCCGTCGTGAAATCGGCATGCTGTTCCAAGGTGGCGCCCTGTTTGACTCTAAGACAGTGGAGCAGAACGTGATGTTCCCACTGGATGTATTGACCAAGATGTCAAATAGTGAAAAGATCGACCGTGTCAATTTTTGCCTGGAACGGGTGGGGCTGGCCGGGCAGAACAACAAAATGCCTTCTGAAATAAGTGGGGGGATGAAAAAACGTGTAGGAATAGCCCGGGCCATCGTTAACAACTCACGCTTCCTGTTTTGTGATGAGCCTAATAGTGGACTGGACCCACAAACCTCGATCCTCATCGATGACCTGATCATGGAGATCACCGAAGAGTACAACATCACCACCCTTGTCGTGACCCACGATATGAATTCTGTATTGGGGATCGGGGAACGTATCATGTTCCTCTACCAAGGCGTGAAATGCTGGGAGGGTACCAAAGACGAAATTATGGAAACAGGCGTAAAAGAATTTGACGATTTTGTCTTTGCGAATAAAGTCATGCAGAAACTAAGAAACAACAGCCAATCATGATCAAAAAGATTTTTGGGGTTATTTACATTGTATTTGCGCTTTGGTATGCCTACATACGGCAAGACTTTATATTAGGATCACCCAGCTTCACTTTTGACTACATCTCTTCTATTGTAATCCCCATTGGCCTGGTCGCACTCGGCATTCTAAGACTTAGGAAGGCATAGATGTTTTTCACTATTCCCGGGTTAAGGAATTCAGGTTACGATCATTGGCAGACCTTTTGGGAAACCCAATCCCCGGGACAATTCAAACGTATCGTACAAGATAATTGGGAAACGCCCGAAAAAACCGCCTGGATCTCGCGCATCCAAGAGGTCACATCTTCTTACCGGGATCAAGAGATCGTTTTGATAGGTCATAGTGTAGGATGTGCCGCTATAGTACATTGGTATAAAATATACCGGCGAATGATCAAAGGTGCCCTACTGGTGGCTCCTAGTGATGTAGACCGGGAAGATTATCCCTGCTATATCCAAGGCTTTGACCCCATGCCTTTGGATTCGCTCCCCTTCCCTTCTTTTGTGGTGGCCAGTTCTAATGATCATGTAGTAAAGCCGGAACGAGCCCGCTTTTTTGCCCGCCATTGGGGCAGCGAATTCGAGCAAATCGAAAATGCAGGTCATATTGAAGGGGGCAGCGGGTACGGGCCATGGGAGGAAGGACTAAAAATCTTACACAAGTTCACCTAAAAGTTGAAAGATTATATAAAATAAATGAAGTATTTTTAGGGTTATAACTCCATGTAAAATGAAGAAAGTAGTCATCATCTTATTGGTCGCGGGTGTAGTAGTGGGCACTGGCGCTTACTTGGCCTATCGCTATTATTTACCTAAAATGGTAGCCAAAACCATTGTTTCGGAAGAAGTAGCACCGAGTATTTTACCGGCAAAGGTTCAAGAATCTATACAGGAAGTAAAAGCGGCCGTAGATGCAGCGGAAGCAGAAGACATCCCGGCACAGCTTACAGAGGTGGGACTTACTTTTGACGATATCATCCACATGGTAGAGGTGGCCGAAGCTGACCAGGTATTCAGTACCATCGAGGAGTTGCAAAACACCGAGCTACATGACCTAGACCAGGTGTTCGACATCGGCCTGAAACATATAAAGATCGAAGGGTACGACCTTAGTGTATTCCGTGAGCCATTCAAAGAAAAAGCCACGATGAAAAGAGTACATAAAGCCTTGAGGAAAATTGAGGAAAACGACTTGCTTGTCTCTGTGAGCGTTCCCGTAGCCCGGGAGACCGTAAAGCAAATATTGATCGAAAAACGCGATAAGGTAGAGGCCACATTGAAGTAGTTTAGCCCTATTAAAAGGTTCGTTACTGCTTTTGAGTTGCCTCTTAATAACAAAAACAAGCTGAGAAAAGAGGCACTTATCTTTTCATTGGTTCATAAAACCAATTTGTCCCGGGAAAGTACAAAGGGCATCATGTAAGCCCAGTTTTCCAAAATTAAACGCTCTCCTATCAAAGCTAATTTTCGGTAGCAAAGTTCATGGGGTATAACTCTTGGAGGGGATGGCTTCGTAACCCCTGCATGGGCATCGCCAGCCTACCTATGACATATTTTTGTTCTTTCGTCATCGCGAACCCAGCGTGTTGGCTTCGGCAAGGCGTGAAGCGATCCCCTGCTCGTGGAACGAGAACAGGATCCATTCGCACGAGAAGGGGGCAGCTTCGTAACCCGCCCACAAACTACGCCAGCCTACCTATGACATACTTTTTCAAAGTGATGAAAATCAAAATTTTACAAAATCTATTTTTGGGTATAACAAGCTTAAAAAACTATCATTTTTCGTCATCGCGAACCCAGCGGGCGGGTTCATGGGTTTGCGTGAAGCGATCCCCCGACTATTAAC
>JANQLQ010000076.1 GCA_028280565.1 Fulvivirga sp. | reverse complement strand
ACTGCCCGAATTCAGCCATGCCTTGCTTCCATCGGGTAATTGCAGCCGGGATTTTACCCCGTTAGGATTTTCGCGTACCACGATAGGGTTATCGATGGGCTCTACGGACCCTGCCTGGAAGTACTGCCGAAACGCCCAAGCACACAAAAATGCAAGGATCACCACTGCTGCCGCTCGTAGGTAGTTTCTTGGCCTTTTTTGCGGGGATGACCTGTAACCACGATCCGCATTTCTATGCATAATGGTGGTTTCAATCCTATTCCATAGTTCCTCATCAACAAGGTGCTTGCGCTGATCGCCAAAGCGCATTGACCGTATTAGTTCTTTCGCTTCCAAAACCATGTCCTGCCGGTTAGGGTCATCGTACATCCATTGTTCCCATTCCAGTTGTGTTGAAGTTTCCCCGGTTAACAACCATCGAACAAAAGACTCGTCTTTTAACAGGTCTTCAACCGTCCGTATTTTATCTTTCATCGAAGTGTGAGCTCAAAGTATTTGACCTTTTAATACTATAGAGAATGATTGCGCTGGAAATACATGAAAAAAAATCATATTTCCCAGGCAGCTTGTTTTGGAGACTATTTGGAGACAACGTAAATTCCAAGGCAATGCTGTAATTCCTTGTTTAGTCCATAGTGTTGAGTCGTGAGTATTGAGTAATAAGTTCTGGCTCAATACTCACGACTCAATACGATGACTACTTGATCACATTCAATTATTTGATAGACAGGGATTTAACAATAAAGGAGCTTGTTGGATATTCTCATCAAAAACGAAAAAAACCTTCTTTATCGTCATTCCTGCCGGGCTTGTCGGGTGAGCGATGCGCGAGAGCAGGAATCTGATGTGTCGTTGAAAGTGAACCTTTTTTTTAGTGTACTAGGTTTTCGTTTCACGACTTCGCAGATTCCTTGTCACGCCCAGCCCAACGCACAGGCTGCAAGGAATGACGATATTAGAAAGTAAGGAATGACGTTCTTAGGTATGGGTATTGGATGGATTTAGAACAGGAGGTTGATCGCCCATCCCTTGCAACTCACTGGCACTAGGTTTGAGAATAAAAATCTTATTATCCATGACTTAAACCTGGCAAAGTAGCACTATAACCTTGGGAACTAACCGTGCTGTGAATGGTCCTTTAGACCAGGGGTGTGATGGGTCCAGCTTGGATCCGGGCTTAATGATAAAGGAATGGCTTAGTGCTTATGCGGAATAAACCGGGAGCGCAATATTCTTATGGATTCATAGACCAGGTTTTGTGCTGACCTCCTGGTCTTAAGGGACATGACCTGCATTATTTCATCGTAGTCCAGGCCTTCTTTGTAGAAATAGTACATGGCCTCTCTTTGCCTGGATGATAATTGATTGACCTCTTGAGTTATTTTCTTGCGGGTGTATTCATCCATTTGTTCATGGATCATTTTCTCCTCTATTGAAAATTCAAAGGGTATTTCTTCGACGTCTTTCCCCATAGGCAGTTGTCGCTTTAAAACTTTTAGATGCCGATGAAGGTGACTTTTAAAACAACGCACCAAATAAAACTTAAAAGAAGATTTGATCTCGATGTTTTTTCTACGCTCATAAATCTCAACAAAAGTATCGTGGACGAGGTCTTTGGCTACTTCATCCGTGCAATGCAGTTGCCTGCCAATGTACATTAGCTTTGTATAATACCGGTTATATAACTCTTTAAATGCTTCCAGATCATCATATCTTACCTTTTGCCAAAGTTCAATATCCCGATCCATATTAATACTCGATTTCAAATCATATCATTCCTACCAGTTCCATTTCCGGGTGACTTTGTTGTTATGAAAGCTGTATTGTATTCTTCCATCATGAATATTGTCATAAGTATTTAATAATCAAAATATTAACAATTAAAATGTATCCTATTAATAAGACCTTTTCTTTTCCACAGGTCTGATTTACTGGGTTGTGAAGCTCGGCGCAGCTTTCTATGTCCCATCACTTTAAAGATATCAAACACTTTCACACCTCATCATCCATGAAATTTAAGGATTAAACCTTGTTATGCCCGGGTATGCATGACATAAGAACTTACAGCCGACAATACAGAACTCCTTTCAACAGGGAACCTCCTTGTGAACGCCTTATGGCTCCCGCTATCCGCTCTAAACTTATAACAAAAGCTTGGAACGTTTTTAGTTCTTATCTTAATACTGTTAACTACTAAAATTATGATAACTTAACGAGGATCGCTAGTAGAAATTTTTCAACACATGATACTGTTTTGACAATCCTTGGTTTAGATCCTTATCTTTTCATCGGATTCCTACATGCCGTCAACCTGGACTCATAACCTTTTAACCCCAGTTTAAATCATTGCAGCCTAGGCTTAAAATGAGGTTTTGAATACTTTGACATTATCCAGAATAGTTGGCTAGTAAGCTTAGTAAACCTCAGTCTATTTTAGTCTAGGTGGCGAAGCCTCCCCAGCCACCAAGCCACTAAAGCTCAAAGAATCACTAAGGGATTGATCTTCTTTACGATTTGATCTAGTCCTATTTTTAGAACCCGCGTTGTCAGCAATTATGAAAAGCTTTCGTGTCGATTTTACAAAAAGCAGTTTTCTGTCTTGATCACAATGTGCGCTTGATACCCGCATTGCAAATGCTGGCGTGAGTGCCCTTGTAGTACTCAATGGGTTAGCGTTGCAAACGCTAACCAGTTTTAAGTTTTAAGCGCAGGGTCGATTCCATTACACGAGAAGGGGGCAGCTTCGTAACCGGCCCACTGGCATCGCCAGCCTACCTATGACAACCCTGTTCTTATCGTCATTGCGAACCCAGCGCTGGTTTGGAGAGCTAGCGGTGAAGCAATCCCCTGCTCGAGAAGCGGT
>JANQLQ010000056.1 GCA_028280565.1 Fulvivirga sp. | reverse complement strand
CAACACGAGCCGTATGAGCCGAGAGGCTCACGTACGGTTCTGTGAGAGGCTTAGGGGTGAAACTCCCCTTTGCCTACTCGGCGGTCTTCTCCGTTTTCTCAGTGGTTAAACCATGGATTACTTGGTGGTTGAACTCAAAACTCACGTTATCATTAAACTGTTTCGGGTAGAGAATCTGTGCCAACTTGACCTCATAAACCTTCATCGATTCGATCAAAAAAGCAAGATAGTCCTGGTACCGATCGAAACAGGACTTTTTCCTTAAGGTAACACTAAAAAAAAACAGTGCCGTTTTTAAGTGTTTATCTTAACCGATACCTGTCTAGGATGAGTGAAAGCCCCGCTTCATATCTTTCACTCGATCACCTGTACATTTTTAAAGCTTGTTTTTAATCTTTTTACGGCATTGATCATATGTTCTTGCACCGTATAAGGTGAAATGTGCAAAAGGTGTGCGATTTCATTGTAGCTTAAGTTGTGAAACCGGTTCAGCTTGAAGACTTTTCTCTGCCGATCCGGCAGCTCTTCAATACAAGTTAGTATGGATCTTTCTAATTCGTTATAAACCATTAGCTGGTCCGGGGCTTGTTGGGTAGAGATGATCTCGCGGTTTAAGTCTTCAATGTTTTCATGGCTAGGTTTTTTCTGCCTGAGATAATTTAGTGCGACATTTTTCACCATAGTATACAAATAAGCTTTTAGATGTATTTCTGCATCTACTTTAAGCCTATTTTGCCATAATTTCAAAAAGGCATCGGTCACAATTTCATTAGCCGTATCCTTGTTACGACTGTAGAAAAAAGCATAACCGCATAACGTTTCATAATATCTATCAAAAAGGGAACGAAAGGCGCCCTCATCACCGTTTTTAATAGCCAGCAAACATAATTTTTCTTCCTTTTCGTTGGATAGGTTCATAGTCATTCGGATCTAAAAGGGAGATTAAAGTAACTGAACAATATCGAAAACTAAAATTATTATTTTTATCAAATCTTTAACTTTCCCATTTCCACGATGGATGGAAAATTACCAGGATATTGTACAATAAAACCTTTGATCATCAGCTATCCTGCGATAAATGTTACTCCATGGAGTCATCCGGGTCTTCATCAAACGGGCCTATGCCGGGAGGGTTAAAAAGCCCCCAGCGGTCAATGATATAATTCCAGGGGTCGAAGCTTTCCAGCCATTCGATATACAGTAAACGATATTCTTCTACTTCTCGCCTTAGCAGGTCAAAATACTGGACCTCTTCAAATCCGAACATCTCCAGGCTATTTAATTGTACAACCAGGTCGCGTGCAGATTTTCTTATGATCGTAGCACATTCCATACGAATATCGTAGAGGTCACCTCCTTCGGCTCCTGCTACTTTTACGGTCAGGTTGGAGGCATCTTCCAGCATGAAACCCTTGGTGATCTGAAGGTGCTCATTGTCTTTGGGGATCAGGTCGGTCATTGTTTTTACAATGTCAAAGATCTCCATCCCTTTTTTGTAGATCGGGAGCTGCTCGGGCTTACGCAGGTCGTCGTCATCGTCTTCTTCAAACATGGTTCTTTTTTAAGGTTGGGTCAAATATAACATACTTTGTGTTTTGTAAGAAAACTCCGTAAGATTTGTGCCTGTTGCAAGAAAAGGGAAAGAAATTCGGGGGAAAAGCCGTTCTCTATTTACCGTATATATTTGTGTTATATCAAGCTTCAAAATGATATGTCGGGCGCGTGATGCACTCTATTTGTGGTATTGGGAAGCTCTCGACCTGTCGGCAATCGGCAAAGGGCAGTAGGCAAAATTTAGGGCTACTGATTACCGACTGCCGGCTTTAATAACGTCCCCTGGAAATGGTTTAACCGTCGAATCATACACCTAACTTAACACTCGCCCCGCTTTACTAAGCTTAAGTCATTGATATTCAATTTATATAGTATTGAGTAGTGCGTCTTTAGTCTTGAGTAGAGTTGTTTACGAGGTGTCGCCGGGCCATATTTTTCAGCACATTTATCGAGATCGTTTCCTTTCCCGGGACTTTTGCAGCTTCATCCCACCTTCTAAACTTTAGGATGATATCCTTCAGCGGGTTTTTGTTGAAGTTTTTAACTTCTTCTTGGCGCATAGGTCCGCCCTGGTATTCTAAAGTAGCCTTGCTTGCCGGGGATAAACGATTATAATAAGAAGTGTCTATTGCCGAGAAGTATCGTTTCGCTTCAACATGAGAAGCTACTAATTGCACAATTTTTTCGCTAAACCCCCTGTCTGCCAGGTACTGAGCTCCAAGCCGTTCATGGTCTTTTATGCCGTATGAGCCCATTGTCTCATTGGATCCTAACAAGTGACCGATATCGTGAAAAAATGCAGCTAAAATTGTTTCATCATCAAAATTTCCGTTTTGAGCCAATGTGGCAGCCTGTAGCATATGTTGCAGTTGGGATATGGGTTCCCCATGGTATTCCTCTTCGCCTTTTTCAGAATAAAGTAGGAATACCTCATCTACAATCTCCATTGCGGTATTTTCTTCCATAACCTAAAGATAGTCAACCAAAGTAAAAGGAAAGTTTTAAGGGACGGCGTCATTTTTAAGGCTTCAAAAGCATGATGTTCCCTTAACATTTACTTTACTTAAGTTTTATTTTGATGTAAAGCATTTGTGAGTAATCAGTGATAGTTTTCGCTGAAAAATGAAAGATATACAACTTGTAGTTTTTGATATGGCAGGTACCACGGTTTATGACAATAGATTTGTTCATAAGGTCTTGCAAGATACCATGTCCGCTTATGGAGTAGATATTACTTTGGAAGAGGCCAATGATGTCATGGGTATCCCTAAGCCCATGGCGATAAGGCAGCTATTTGCTAGGTACGAAGATAAAAGAAGCCTGGATCATGCTATAGTGAGTGAAATGCATCATTCGTTCGTGGGTGCTATGATCGAATTTTATGCTAATAGCCCGGAGGTAAAGGAGCAAGAAGGAGCTTCAGGGGTATTTAAGCTGTTGAGGGCAAATGATATTAAGGTGGTTTTGGATACAGGCTTTGACCGGAAAACGGCAGATACTATTATCCAAAGGCTACAATGGGCCGAGCTTATTGATGCCAGTGTAACCAGTGATGAAGTAGACAACGGTCGTCCTCACCCGGACATGATTTTTAAGGCCATGCAACTCACTGGTATTGATCATGCCCAAAATGTAGCTAAAGTAGGGGATACGAAGTCGGATATGGAGGAAGGTAAAAATGCAGGATGTGGTTATGTGGTCGGGGTGACCAATGGCGCCTATGACCGCAGGGTACTCGCTGCTGGATATCATACTCACTTGGTTGAAAACCTCTACGGGTTGATCCCGATCATAGGATTGAATTAAAAAGATTAGCGGGTTGTGGCCTGGTATTTAGTTAAGTGTAATTGGACGGTCTGCTATTTTTTCCAGTCCCGTTCTTAAAACGTCCTTGAAAATTAAATTTGATAGGAAAGAGTTTAATTTTGGTGAATTAGTCTACATTTTAAAAATGTTTCGGATAATGCGAACCTTGCAATGAGCAGTATACGCGGAATTTCGTGGTACTAAGTCCAGTTTTCATTTTCTTTTGCGCGCCCATGCCATAGGCATCCCTTCGGGGAAAGAAAACGAAACAAAAGAAAAGGGCGCCAGCAACAAAGCCCATTTTCCCCTCGAAACGCGCTGTCCAACCC
>JANQLQ010000036.1 GCA_028280565.1 Fulvivirga sp. | reverse complement strand
CAGATTCCTTGTCGCGCCTAGCCCAACGCACAGGCTGCAAGGAATGACGATATTTAAAATAAGAGAGGAAAAATATAGAAACGCTTCATTACAAAAAGAATCGTCATTCCGGCCGGTGGCTGTGTAGAGGCCCGTGCGAGCGCCGGAATCTGCTGGGTCGTTTATGACGACCGTTGTCTTTGTGCATGCAGTGGGGTTTTCGATTGGCGACTTCCCAGATTCCTTGTCGCGCCTACCCCAACGCACAGGCTGCAAGGAATGACGATATTTAAAAATAGGAGAGGGAAAATATAAAAACCTTTCATTACAAAAAGAATCGTCATTCCGGCCGGTGGTTGTGAGGAGGCCTGTGCGAGCGCCGGAATCTGCTGGGTCGTTTATGGCGGACCGTTTTCTTTGTGCACGTACTGGGTTTTCGTTTAGCGACTTCCCAGATTCCTTGTCACGCATGATCCCAACGCATGGTGCTACAAGAATGACGGTGTTAAGGGGAATGACGATGTTAGAAAGTAAGGATGACGGTGCCAAAAAGGAGAGACTTACCCTTTTGAGACGGCCTCTTTGGCGGTTAAACGGCCTTTACAACCTTTTGCTTAGCAGTACCGAGGCCTTCTATCCCTAACTCCACCACATCTCCTGCTTTTAGATACCTCGGAGGGTCAAAGCCCAGTCCGACCCCTTCGGGTGTACCGGTAGAAATGATGTCACCAGGCAATAGTGTCATAAACTGACTCAAATAACTTACTAAATAAGGGATAGAAAAGATCAGATCCGAGGTGTTGCTATCTTGGAGCGTTTCATTGTTTAGCTTCAGCCAAAGTGGCAACTGGTGCGGGTCGGGTATTTCTTCCTTCGTGGTGATGAAAGGGCCTAACGGGGCAAACGTATCACAGCTTTTCCCTTTCACCCACTGGCCGCCCTGTTCCAGCTGGAATGCACGCTCGCTGTAGTCATTATGCAAGCAATAGCCAAAGACATGATCCATCGCTGTTTCTTCACGTACGTACTTCGCCTCTTTGCCGATGATCACCGCTAATTCCACCTCCCAGTCTGTTTTATCTCCACCTCTCGGTAAGACCAGGTCGTCATACGGTCCGCATATGGCGGACGTGGCCTTGAAAAAGATGATCGGCTCTTCGGGAATGGACATGCCGCTCTCTTTGGCATGGTTGGCATAGTTCAGCCCGATGCATACGATCTTTGAAGGGCGTTGTAACGGGGCCCCTAGCCTTACGCTATCCTTGATGATAGGTAGATCGTGTGTATTTGTTTTGAGCCAGTCGTTTATTTCATTTACCGAATCATTACTGGCAAAGAAACGTTCGTTGTAATCATCAACGACTTCGCTTACGTCCACCTTGCGATTGCCCGGTAGAATAACGCCTGGCTTTTCTTGGCCCGGGGCGCCAAATCGAATAAGTTTCATAGATCTGTCATTAGTTAGGTTTAGCCCATTAGGTTAAGGCACCCACCGTCAATAGGATAGTTACAACCCGTGATGAAGGAGGCTTCATCGGAGCAAAGAAACAGTACAAGTGCAGCCACTTCCGTCGGCTTCCCCATGCGGCCAATAGGCTGATATTTTGAGAGTGTTTCAAACATTTCTTTTTGATTTTCACGATAGTGCTCCTCTAGATAACCGTCTACGAAAGGGGTATGTATCCTGGCAGGTGAAATAGCATTACATCGGATGCCATCAGCCAGATAGTCCTTGGCCAGTGCGTAGGTCATGGAAAGGGTGGCTCCCTTAGTCATGGTATAAGCAAATCGCTCAGACAGACCCATAGTGGAAGCTATGGAAGCCATGTTGATGATCACCCCACCGTTCGCTTTTTTAAAATATGGGATCACGGCTTTTGAACAGTTAAAGACACCTAATACATTCACCTGGTAAAGCTTCATCATGTCCTCCCCAGTGGTATTTTCAATGTTTCCTACGTGAGCTATAGCCGCATTATTGATCAGTATGTGAATATGGGACTGTTGGGCTACCCGATCAATAGTTTCTTGGACGGCAAGAGGATCTGAGACATCACATGCATGGAAATAGGACAGGTTCCCCGATGCTTTTATCTCGTCTGCTGCGCGCTTGCCTTCGATTTCGTTGGTGTCCAGTACCTGTACGACCGCTCCCGCTTCGGCCAGCTTTTCTGAGATCGCTTTGCCTATACCGCTTCCACCCCCGGTGACAATCGCCTGTTTACCTGTGAGTTTAAACATAGGGCAAATAAAACGAGATACTACCGGGTATCATAAGCGGAACTTCGAGCCTGATCAATATTCATATTTTTTGGATCATTTAGTAACTTCACGTGCCCGGGTACCTTATAATTTTGACCCTTAACTATCGATTGATATGCCTCATTTAGAGCAGACGTGGCGCTGGTACGGCCCCACAGACCCTGTTTCACTCCCGGATATAAAACAAGCGGGAGCTACAGGTATTGTAACCGCATTGCATCACATTCCCGTAGGAGACGTTTGGGAAATAGGAGAGATAGAAAAGCGCAAGGCGCAAATAGAAAAAGCCGGGCTGCGCTGGTCTGTCATTGAAAGTCTCCCACTGACCGAAAATATCAAAACGCATAGCGGGCCGTACGAGGCGGATATTGAAAAGTACCAGCAGTCATTGGAGAACATAGGCACCGTAGGCCTGGACACCCTATGCTATAACGTGATGCCCGTGATGGACTGGACACGTACCCAACTGGACGCCTCTTTTGAAGATGGCTCCACTGCGTTAAAATTTGATATGAATGAGTTTGCTTGTTTTGATCTACACATTCTAAAGCGACCGGAAGCTGCCGCGCTCTACACCCCGGGTATTACAAAGAAGGCCAAGGAGATCTACGATGCGCTTGATGATAACGGCCAGCAACTGCTTATCCAAAATATCGTGGCAGGGCTACCCGGAACAGATCAGCATTTTACATTAGATGCCTTTATTGCCGCGGTAGACCGGTACAAAGGTCTGGACAAACCAGCTTACAGGAAAAATATCCAGTATTTCCTGGATAAGGTCATTCCAGTGGCTAAAAAACAAGGCATCAAAATGGCGGTGCATCCCGATGACCCTCCTTTTGATATCTTGGGATTACCTCGTATCGTAAGTACGGCGGATGATGTGGGCAAATACCTGGCCCTGTATCCTGACCCTTTTCATGGGCTAACTTTCTGTACGGGGTCGCTCGGGGCAAACTTGGAGAATGATCTTCCACAAATGATCGATCGCTATGGGGACCGGATCCATTTCGTCCACCTGAGGAATGTCCGCAGTTCGGATCGGCAGGTCTTCGTAGAGGACAATCACCTGCAAGGAAATGTGGATATGTACGAGGTCATGCGAAAGCTCATTGCCCTGGACCATACTGCCTCCATACCATTTCGCCCTGATCACGGCCATCGCATGCTCGATGATTTGAACAAGAAAGGCAACCCGGGCTACACGGCCATAGGTAGGTTGAGGGGACTGGCCGAGCTGCGAGGGCTTGAATTAGGGACCAGGAGGAGCTTAGGGTGAAGGTCAGCCGGGCTCAAGTTGACACGAATGTCATTGAGACTAGCATTGAACTAGCGCCAGGAATCCCTTTGAATGTCTATTTGGTCAAGGGCAAAGGGAAATTCGTGTTTATTGACAGTGGCATTCAACAATTGCATAGGGCATTGATGCAAACGCTCGCCGAGGCAGGTTTCAGTCATGCTGACCTCGCCTATGTACTCAATACCCATTCACATCACGATCACATCGGGGGAAATGGACAGCTTTTGAAAGCTACAGGCTGTAAGATCATTGCCCCTCGGACCTATAGGCATTGGCATAGCGATTTTGAACGGCATTACCAGGAGTTTGCTCGTTCTTTCCCGGGGATCTTTGAGGATACAGCCGAGCTGCGTAGCGAAGTGATGGATATCTTAGACGAACCACACCCGGTCCATGAGGCCGCTACCGAAGGAATGCTAATGGATCTAGGAGCCGGGACGGTCTTGGAAGGCATCAGTTTCAGCGGGCATATGATGGAAGAGTTTGGGTGGTTGGACCGGCATAGCGGAACTCTCATACTAGGTGATGTCATTACATTAATGGATGCTCCTTTTATCCATGGTCATGTCACCGTGAGCGGATATAGGGAATCTTTGGATAAACTCGCCCGCCAGGTGAAAGAAAGGGGTGTCAAGCAAGTCCTGATGGCGCATTTTCCGCCCATGGATCGTCAACAGTTTGATATGTTACTACAACAAGCTCATGATTACCTCCTAAAGCTGGAAAAGTATGTGTTCGAAGCCGTTCGGCAAGGGAATGGCACCCTAGAAACCATTTGGAGAACGGTTTGCAAGGGGTTGAATAAAAAGTATGAATTCCGGTCGCTGGCCACGGTCCATGCCCACCTCGAGGACTTGGTCGCTAAGCAAAGGGTCCGCCAGGTAGCTGAACAACAGTATGAAATTGACCCTGCGTCAAGTTTTTATTAAAGACACAATTTGGCTAGTCTATAAAAGGAAATGTGAAATCAGTAATATGAAATCAGGAATACAAAAACAGGGAAAATTACCTTCTAAAATACAGGCCAATTAAGAGCATTTTATTTATTAGCTACCTGTTAAACAGAAGATATGGTCATTTTCATATTTCTGATCTTACTTTAATTGTTAAAGCACTTTATCAACAGGCCAAAACTTGTCAAAGCAAACTAATGATTAACAAATGAAGTCGATCAAGAACAAAGTGGTACTCGTCACGGGCGGCGCAAGTGGAATTGGCAGGGCAGTGGCTATAAAAGCAGCGGAAGAAGGAGCGAAAGTAACGCTAGCGGATGTGAATGAAGAGCGTGGAAAAGAGGTGGTCAATGCCATCAGGAAAAATGGAAAAGAGGCGCATTTCTTCAAAGTAGATCTAAGTGATCCAGCCCAATGCGAAAAGTTGTTGGAAGATGTAGTCGCGCTTCATGGTGCACTCCATTTTTTATGTAATTCCGTGGGAAAACAAACGTATGGTACGGCAGAGACCACGACCATCGATATGTGGCACCAGGCGCTGGATGTCAACCTGCATGCCCTGTTTTACGCCTCTAAATATGCGATACCGGTCATCCGCGATTCGGGTGGGGGAGCGGTGGTTCAAATTTCTTCGGTGCAGGGCCTGGCCTGCCAAGAGAATGTCCTGGCCTATGCTACTTCTAAAGGCGCGGTAATTTCCATGACACGAGCGCTCGCGATGGATCATGCCAAGGAGGGTATCGCGATCAATTGTATCTGCCCGGGTTCCATCGATACCCCGCTTCTGCGAGAGGGTGCAGCTGCGCATGGGCCGGTGGAAGAGGTTTTGAGACAATGGGGAGCCTCCCATCCCATCGGTCGAATAGGTACACCGGCAGAAGTTGCGGAAGCCGTCTTGTTTCTTTGGACTTCCGGTTTTATCGCGGGTCAGTCGTTAGTGATAGACGGTGGACTGATCAGTAAGATCCTTTAGTTTGGATAAACGTTCTTGTAAATTACATTTGCCAATAAACGTCTATTTTTTAGCAAATTAGGCTATATTTTTAAAATGTTCCGGGGAGTGCGAACCTCGCAATGAGTAGTTTAAGCGGCATTTTATGGTTCTAAGTCCGTGTTCATTTTCTTTTGCACGCCCATGCCATAGGCATCCCTTCGGGGAAAGAAAACGAACCCAGGGTGTCCTTGAAAATTGAATTTGACTGGAGAACGTTTAATTTTGGCAAATTAAGCATTGTTTTTAAGATGTCTCG
>JANQLQ010000327.1 GCA_028280565.1 Fulvivirga sp. | reverse complement strand
ACTCAACTCGCCAATGATATCCCTTTTGAATGGCGTACTGGCTACATCAAAGTTGGTATATTGGCTGTCCCAAAGGCAAAACCCTTCGTGATGCTTGGTAGTGATGACGATATATTTCATTCCCGCCTTTTTTGCCGTACCGGCGATAAATTCAGCATCAAAATTCACCGGGTTAAAGGTATGCGTCAGCATAGCATATTCCTGCGCAGGAATATCAGCATTGGCCTGTATCCATTCTGCATAATGCCGGATGGTATCTCCTTTCCATTCCCCTCCAAGCTGGCTGTATAATCCAAAGTGGATAAACATTCCATATTTAGCATCAGTAAACCAGCGTAAACGGTCTTCAAATTCTGCGTCCGATTCATTGATGTGGCCGGAAATTTGTGCGTGCCCTGTACAAGAAAGAACAAGCAAAACAGCCGGGAGTAATTTATTTTTTTTCATGCGTGCATATGGCCTTTAGAATACGTACTCTTTTCAATGGGACCAAGTGAGGTCTTCGATATTCCGAGTGACCCAGTCTAAGCATTTCTCCGGGAAACGTTAAGAATTGCACAGGTCTTCTATCATTTTCCACTGACCAAGCAGTCAGCGTTTGCATCAACGACATATTCCTCATAAGTCTTTCTTTTAAAGTTAGATCGAGCAAATCCATACGACCACCTTTCATTTTTCCATTCTCGATACTCCATTGGCTATTACCTGGTTACGGTTTCAGTACCTTTTTCACAATCTCGTTATCCCCGGAGACGATATGATAAAAAAAGATCCCACCGGGGGAAACCAGGTGTTCGGGCAAAGGAAGGTCCATGACCTCTTCACGGGCAGTAAAGTTTTCTTCGTAGAGCACTCGGCCTAATGCGTCCAGCAGTTTTAGTTCTATCTCCCCAGGTCGGGGAAGGTGGAGCCTGGATGTGGAATGAGAAGTAAGGGGGTGAGGAAAAATTTCCAATTTCATGTGCCCTACGCCGCTATTCGACCATTGCTCAAATCCCGTGACGACTTCTACACTTCCTACAGTACCATAAATTTCTCCAAACACTTCTTCCTGCTCTCCTTCTTTGAATTTTAGCGATTGATTAACCAATACATCATATACCTTTTCTACTTTACCACTCGGCCAGAAGATGGTCAATTCGTCAATTTTCTCATGAAAAGCCAAACCAAAATGTAGGGGCGTTATACTTTGCCCGAGATAATTCACCCCATGTTTCAACCGGTGTTGGTAGGTGTCACTGGTTTTGATCCTTACTACCGTACCGAAAGCATCACGATTGCTTTGAGTGCCTTGCAACTCGATCTTTATCCAGTTGCCAAGGTTTTTCAATTGATTGTTGAATAGTATACTTGATCCACCCCAATTTCCCAAGAGAATGTCAAGGTCACCGTCCATGTCGTAATCAAATACTTCTTGCGTCCGGCTATCTGTTAAGTTGTTTAGTCCGTATTTTTCGGAACTATCAATGAAACCATCTCCCCGAAATTCATAAAAGCGATTATACTCGGGCGCCGAAACCTGGAAAAACTGTTGGTTGACCACGTAAAGGTCTTCATCCATATCATGATCTAAATCCATGAATTTACAACTCCAGCCCCACTTGGCGTCGTCGATGCCTAAAGTGCCGCCGAGATTTTCAAACCCACTTCCATTATTAACGAAAAAAGGATTTTTCACAACCTGGCTAATGTTGGTCAAATAAATATCAAAATTCCCGTCATTTCTAAAATCGCAGATATCTACGCCCATACCATTGCCTTTATCTCCAATGCGGTAGAGTGACGTCACGTCCTCGAAGGTGCCATCGGACCTGTTTAAATATAAAAAGTTCGGTCCGAAATCATTCACCAGGTAAATATCTATCCATCCGTCCTTATTTACATCAAATGGAATACTTGTGAAAGTCCGGCTGGCATTGGCCAGGCCGGTTTGATTACTAACATCGGTAAAATTATTTCCCCCGTCATTCCGATACAAAGCATTATCTCCCAACCAACTGCTGACGTACAGGTCAAGGTCGCCGTCTTTATCGTAATCCCACCACAAAGCACTGGAGCTGTACCTGCTACCAGGCCCTCCCACGGATGCTTCTTCAGTCACATCTTCAAAAGTACCGTTCCCCTTGTTGTGCCATAACTGGTCCGTACCCTGGTTGGTTAAAAACAGGTCCGGGAAACCATCGTTATCATAATCTCCCCAGCTGGCTCCCATTTTTATTCCTTCAAACAATTCTTTAGCGGTATCATATTGGCTATCCTTTAACCCCGAAGGGGCGGTTACATCACTAAAACCTGACCGTTGATTTTTGTACAACCTGTTCCAAGTCTGCGGATCGTTTTCGTCAAAAGCCTCACTGGACACAATGAATACGTCCAACGCTCCGTCCCGGTCATAATCGGCCACTGCGATCCCATTCGCGTTAACAGTGTTCTCCACACCGAAAAAGTGGGATTGGGGAACCATCTCCTGCGCTTGAACGGTGATGCAAAAACCACTAATGAAAAATAAATTTAAATATCCCATCTTTTTAAAAAATTGCTTTTGATGAGAAAAAAGTCGAGCCCAAGGGCACGTTTACCAGTGGTATTGCTAAACCCGTAATGAAAGCAAACGGCCCATATTTTTGTGATCACACCGGGTCCTTGGTCTTCCATGATCCCCCATTCTTTTTGTCCGTTGTTCATCTCCGTTCTAATAAAGCCCAGTCCGTCACTGTCCGCAAACCATCCGGACTCATCGGATATCACGGATTCCCTGTTGTAGCTGCTGGCCTGTAGCGTGCGGTAGCCGGTCTCCGGGGACCATGCTATCCGTTCCCGGTAGACCATTTCTTTGAGCAATGAGGTGAGGTTGATTTCCTGTTTTACGAGAGCATTTGAACAGGAGGCGGTGCAAGATGCCCCCGGTATCAATGGTATGTGGATCTTAATCTTCATAACGTTGTTTTTGGATAATGCAATGGCTTTTTTGACGAGATTATTTTATTAAATAATATCCTATACTGGCAGGTTCTGAGGATATCCTGGAAAAAAAAGATAGCTACTGATCTTTATCCAGGCATAAACAAGACCCTGGAGGATTCCAGGATCTTATGAATGCTAATAAAAAGTTTCTAAACTTCACTACAATAACGGGTCAAAAGCACCACCGGGCCAGCCTATTGTTTGTTCCAGGTTCGTATTTCTATCTATAAAATCCCTAGGGATATCAAAGAAATAATACCTTTCTTGGAAGTTAATTGCCGTACCTTCTCCGCCGGGAGCAGCAGAACCCTCTTCCACATTGTAGGTTTCCGTGGTAAAATACATTTCATAAACGGCAGGATCGTCCAGGTCGATAGTGCCATCCAACACCATATCCTCTAAAATCAAACGATCGTCAAGTGTATATTCACCGGCCGGCTCCGCCAGTGCAGTTACCATATCCGTGCGTGTAATAAAGTACCCTCTTCTTCTTGTTCCGTTCAAATCTTCAATTCTCCTTCTTCTTACCAGGTCCACAGAGCGTTTCCCCTCAAAAGCCAGCTCTATTCTACGCTCTAAAAGGATCGCTTCTCGCATGGCCGACTGGTCTCCCTCAAGCCCTGCTTCCAATCCGTATCTGCCGTCGTTGTTCTCGATACCTGCTCTCTGCCTGATATCAAATAAAACATTCAGCGCTTCGCTTCCACGTCCTGTTTCATTAGCTGCCTCAGCCAGGTTCAACAGTAATTCTGCATAGCGCATTTCAATCCATTGCACCGTACTTTCCCGTGCCTCCAAATTATCCAATGTGAGGTCTACTGCCTTTCGGTTGAGGAACCCTGTCAGCGTCACTGCGGCATCGCCCTCCCGTTCAGCAGGATTAAATTGAAAAGACCAACTGAGATCGCTTGTTTTAAAGGGCGATGGGTGCTCCACCGGGTAGATGGCCCCATTCCAGGCCATGGTAGCTTCAAACCGGGGATCCCTGTTTTTCCAAATAAGGAGAGGGTCGTAAGTATACGTCGACGTATTGTCTGATATGGCTTTACCATCACGCATAGGATAAGAGTCCAGCAACGATATGGTGGCATTATCGATCCTGCCTCCTCCAAATCCAGGCTGGAATTGCCTTACGCTGGCATCACGCGAATGAAACCTGTCTGCATTAAAAAGGACATTCCAGATTATTTCGGGGTTTCCAGGACCATCATCAAACCATAGATTAGAATAGCTGCTGTTCAACCCTTTCCCATTGGCATCCAGGTTAGTCTTGGCGGCGGCCAACGCATCGTAGGCCGCCTGCCAGCGTCCCTGTGATTGGTTGGGGTCAAAGTGTTCACTGGCATAATGCATCAGTACTCTTCCCTTGACCGCCATAGCAGTTCCTTTCGTGATGCGTCCGAAGTCACTTGAACCATAACTATCCGGCAACAGGGCAATAGCGTTATCAAAATCAGTTATGATCTGCGTTACGGTCTCCGAGGTGGAATTCCTTGGCGCATCGACGTTAGGGGTAAATCTATCACGTGTCTCCAGCACAATAGGCACACCACCATAAGTCCTTACCAGGAGCCAATAAGCCCACGCTCGAAAAAACAAAGCCTGCCCAATCATTGGGTCCTTTTCAACGTCCTCTATGCTTCCGCTTTCCAGGCCTTCTAAAAATACATTTATTCTTCTGATCCTTTGATACTGTCCTTCATAGGACCGGTTAGAATCATCTACTAACCGGCCATATATAAAATCACCTTCCCCGGGTGCATCGTCTGAATTACCGGAAGCCCCTACAGGCCAGCCCGGGCTATTATCAAGGTAAATGCGGCTTAGATTTGCCATTGCTAACCCGGGATCGTTAAATACCGCGTCCTCAGAAATAAGCGAGAGATCGGTCTTATCTAATACTTCATCATCACAACCTGCCAATAACAACAGGCCAGCAAGTACTAATGAAATTATCTTCGAATTAATTATTACTTTCATTTCGCTATTCTATTTTATATGGTAATCTGAAGTCCTAAACTGTATGATCTTAATGGAGGAATTCCATTACCGTCACCGATCTCAGGATCAAACTCTTTAATAGCACTATGAATGATAAACAGGTTCGTACCGTTAAAGAATACCTTCGCCTGGTTTATGCCTACTTTGCTCAATATGGCTTTAGGCATGTCATATCCTATGTTCAGGTTCTTCAATCGCAGAAAGTCCGCATCACGCAACCAGAAAGTTGAGTTTGCAAAATTGCTGGGATGTACAACTCCCCAGTAATTGGCCCACCTTGGCATCGATCCGCCAGGATTATCAACCGGGTCGAAAGCATCCCTCCAATGCGCCCATGCCCCTTCTTCAGGTACGTCAAAAGCAAACCTGGCATTATCAGGCAGAAACCGCTTATGACCTGCAAAACCCTGGGCAAACGCACTGAGACTGAAGTTTTTGTACTTAAGTTCAAGGGTTATACCATAATTTAAAGGGGCTGCACTAAAATCAGCCAGTAATGTTTGGTCGTTTGCATCCACTACTCCATCTGGGGTATTACCTTCGGGGTCATCCACAACATTTCCCCTGATATCCTGGTACCACAAACCTCCCAGGTAGGGTTGTCGACCATTAAATGTATAACCGCTGGCGATCAACTCATTTAACTGTTCCTGGGTACGAATGATGCCATTGCTTACAAAACCGAAAATCCGACCGGTATTCGTTCCTGTTTGGCGCTCAAAAGCTCTCAGGGATTCTGCCTCGTCAAACTCCGTTACTTTATTTTTAGCATAACCAAAATTTGCCCCTACCTTATAGCTAAAATCTCCTATTACATTTTGGTAACTTAAGATCACGTCTATTCCCTGGACTTCTAAACGGCCGTAGTTCTCAGCAGGCGGATTAGCCCCGATACTAATTGGCGTAAGCGCGCTCCTGCCTCCGAACAGGTCAAATCGATTATTTCTAAAGTAATCAATGGAACCGCTGAATTTACTCCCGAATAATTCGAAATCGATCCCATAATTGTACGAATCTGTTTTATCCCAGGTAAGCTCTGTAGTAGGTAATCCCCTATCAGTAACTACCAGGCCATTAGCATTGTTATCGCCAAATACAAAGTTGTCTCCTTGGTTAAAACCTACCAGGTAAGGGAATGCCTGGCCTGCTACGTTATCATTTCCGGTACGTCCGTAAGAAGCTCTTGCTTTCAGAAAATTGATCACCCCAAAACCATCGCCAAAAAATAACTCATCACTAACGATCCAACCTACGGAAACCGATGGAAACTGACCATAGCGGAGCTCTTCCCTGAAACGCGTAGAAGCATCGGATCGAACGGTGGCTGTAAGAAAGTATCGATCTCTAAAACTATAGTTCAAAGAGCCAATGTAAGAAACCCTACCAAACTCCGAGCCGCTGCCCGTCACATTCCGGTCATCTGCATCCGGCGAAGTGGCAAAAAGAAAGGGTATTTCCCTGGATATAGGAAATCTTCTAACACCTGAGAAAAATTCACTTTCACCTTCCGTCTGTTCATAGATGAAACTTGCTTTCACCCCATGATCACCAAAGGTACGGTCATAATTTACACGTAGGTTTGCCTGGTATGACTGGTCACGAGAAGATGAATTGGAAATAAGATCGCCACCAAAAGGCTGTACGCGTGTACCAACTACCTCTTCTGTTAACCTGAACCTATTATCGGGATCCGTAGCGAAAATGTAGTCAACCGTAGGGACACGAATCGTATTATTCCTATTGCTGACCACCCGGTTATTGTAGGTAAAACCCGCTGAAAGGCCTTCAACTACTGGTATTTTATAATCCAGGGTAACTATAAAGTTATTTACATTGGTTTTGGTAGTCTCGTCACCCAAACTGGCATTATCAAAAAAGTTGGATACATTGAATGCATTAAAGTTGGCCACAGGCAACCCGTTTATGTAAGCAGGCGCCCAGTTACCTCTTCTTACTCCTTGTGCCTGGGCATTACTTAAAGAAGCCGAGGGGTCAAATGGCCAGAAAAACCTGAAGTTATCATCAGCAGACAGGTCTGCATTCAAGGATACCCGCAAATCCTCGGAAAGATGTGCTTCTAATTTGGCCCGGATATTATATTTTTCATAGTTAAGCTTTCTTACGTTACCTTGTTCGTTCACGTAGCTACCGGCAACAAAATAGTTAATAGCATCCGAGCCTCCTGATATATTGACCGCATGACGCTGAACAATGGGATTTTGCTCCGATTGCTTAGAAAAGTTCTCAAACTGATTATTCCTTAAATAGTCAAGTTCTCCCTCAGTAATGGGGATCTCGCCAAATAATGACGGCGGAATTGCGTCTGCCGGATCTTCGTTACCAAATCTAACGGACTGATTCACCAATAGGGCGTGTTCGTAAGCCGTAAGATGCTCTACCTCCCTGGTAAGTTCAGAAGTACCCACTGTACTGGTCACCTGTATCCTGGGCTGTCCCGATTTTCCTGATTTGGTCGTGACCAATATTACCCCATTCGACGCACGGGAACCATAAATTGCTGCTGCTGCCGCGTCCTTGAGAACAGCTACATCATCTACTTCATTTACGTCCAACAAATCAAATAATTCCTTGGTGGCAATTACATTATCGATCACATACAATGGTTCTGACGAGCCAGTGAAAGGCCCTGTAGTAGCCCCGCGGATGTTAATACTAGAGGCATTACCAGGCCTACCCCCGGGAGAAGCAATGGCTACACCCGCAATTCTTCCAGCTATGGCGTTGCTAAGATTGGTATTGGGTATCTCTTGCAATTCCTCGGTATTTACGGACGCTACTGAACTGGTGAGATTTCGTTTGATCTCGGTACCGTAACCTACCACCACCACTTCGGTGAGAGTAGAAATGTCCGGCACTAACTGAAGGTCAATGACCGTCCTTCCGGCAACCTGTACCTCTTCTTGTACAAAACCTACATAGGAAAATACCAATGTAGTCGCATCACCAGGAACGGTTAAGGTATAATTCCCATTGATATCGGTGACGGTACCCTGGGAAGTTCCCTTGATCAGCACGTTAACACCGGGAAGGCCTTCGCCATTTTCATCCGTAACAGTACCTGAGATCTCCACGGCTTCTATAATCAGCGACTCTCCCTTTTTCTTCGTCCTGCCATCAGTATCAAGGCTTACAAAAATATTCTCATCTACCCGCTTAAACTTCAGCCCGGCCTGTTCGGCCACCAAGTACAGGGTTAGGGCCAGGCTCCTTTTGGATCGATCTATGGTGAGTTTCGTATCGGGAAGGTCTTTTCGGTAATAGGAAAACTCAAACTCCGTCATAGATTCGATGGTGTCAAATACTTCCAGTAAAGTACTTTGGTCGAAACCTATGGTAAGGTAAATATCCTTGAGACTCTTTTCCTGGGCATTACCTTCTGCAGCCAGCAGGGCATTCATAAATACACATTGTATTACGACAATGAATGCTATGATTTTTGAATATGTTCGAATTAATCGTAAACATTTTAATTTCATATCTTTGAATTAGTAGTGAATAATACATTTCATTATCAAACTCCGAATTGTCAAGGCCAATACAGTTAGCAGGCTAATAGCTTTGTGTTCGGAGTTTTTTAAAACTTAAGAAGTATCATGTTTCATAGGCATAGCGTTTAATTTGGAGATGTTACTTTGATTAGTGCTGTTGTATCATTATGGATCTCGTAAGAGATCTTCTTTGAAAAACTCATGGCTTCGAGCACGTGCTCCAGCGATTTATTTCGGAATTTTCCTGAAAACAGGGTGGTATTTTTTACGGGTGGATTGATCACCGTAAACTTGACACCGTACCAGTTTGTCAATTGATCAATGACATCATGAAAATCGGTATCCTCAAAGTATAAGATATTATCTTTCCAGGCCACGACTTTCATCGGGTCAAAGGCTTTTTTTTCCAGCACGTTACGTTCTTTATGCCAAGATATTTGCTCCCCGGGAAGTAATAGCACCTGTGATACCGGCTCTTCCACGGAGTCCTGGGAGAATTGATCTACCCTTACTTTACCTTCGACCAATGAAATATTGAGCTGCTTACCTGGAAAAGCACGTACATTGAATGCCGTACCTAAAGCAGTCGTTTGGAAGTTGGCGGAAGAAACGATGAACGCGCGAGAGGGGTCTTCAACTACGTCAAAATAAGCTTCACCGATAAGCTCTACTTGCCGCTCAGTAGCCCCATAGCCCGGGCTGTATTTTAACAGGCTTCCTGAATTGAGCCAGACCTGGGTGCCATCCGGTAATTTGAATTTGAGCTTACTCCCGGGGGGAGTGGACTTTACGACGTAAGGTTCGGTCTCGACCGTGTTGACCTCGTTCGTAGCTTGCTGCACTTTAAAGAGTATCCACCCAAAAACGAAGAAAAGACATACTGTTGCCGCAATACCCAGCATATTTTTCGTTCTGCTTCCTCTTGGCTTTTTAGAAGATCGTATCACGGAAATCACTTTTTGATATTGCTCTTCTTCATTAGAGTAGCTTAGTTCCACTTTAGAGCTTTCCCAGGCACGTTCCAGCGCACGATAGGTATGTATATTGCCAGGAGACTCTTCCAACCAGCTTTCCAGCAGCTCTTTCTGATGCTCACTAGCGGTGCCACTGAGGACTAAACCTATTATACTATATATGTTTTCGTCTTCCATTATGCAATGGATTAGTTATGATGCTTGTGGAGAGGACACAGCTCGAATGGAGATACCCTACCTTAGATATCGATTTTTTTTAGTGATTAATATTGAGTCTTGAGAAATGGTAGACCTTTTTACGATTTCGTAGGGTGGGGTAGTAGTTGAAGGTCTTAACCTGGACTCGATTAAAAAAAATGACCCTCATTTCGTACCGGTAGTTGTGGCAGGCTCATTGCGAGGGCCGGCATCTGTTTTGTCATAGAACGGAAGCTAACACCTCGTTTAAAGACTTTGAAACTACTCAAAACCTCATTTTAAGCCCAGGCTACAATGATTTTAAATCGAACGGAAGTTCTTATGTTATTGATATCCTATTTTTCTGCGGAAAGCAAAATAAGAAGCATGAGGCTCGCTAGGAGTTTGTGCTTTCTTGCATGAGAAAGGTATTAAAACGTTAGGCCTGAAACCGGCCGGTTTTGGTCAAATCAATGGTCAAGCCAGCAATAAAATCGTAATCAAAATTAACCCTTTGTGAATATGGTTTTTAAAATTCCACGTTGAGCCACCGGCATAGTCATCCAAGTCTAAACGTATCCTTTTCAATGCCAGTCCCACATGTTTCTCCACCATTTTAACAGAGATGTTGAGAATAGACGCGACTTCTTTATATGTCAGTTTATCATCCTTCACCATCCTGAAAACCAGCCCACACTTCGGAGGCAACGATGTTATACTGTTTTGTAATACGTTTATCATTTCGTTTGAAAGCAGTTGGTCC
This sequence comes from Fulvivirga sp., assembly GCA_028280565.1. Taxonomy (GTDB): domain Bacteria; phylum Bacteroidota; class Bacteroidia; order Cytophagales; family Cyclobacteriaceae; genus Fulvivirga. The sequence continues at coordinate 1,192 of JANQLQ010000327.1, read as the reverse complement.
TCCGGGTTGACAGGACTGACCGTTACCTCCAGGTCTGTTTTATCTATGGACATCATACGGCGACCCGGGGCCGCCCTGACCTGGTTCAAGGCATGGTTTTTTACTAAAACATAGAGGTACGATTCCAGCTTCTTTATCCGTAGAAGCTTTTTTCGCTTGTTCCAAACCTTAATGAAAACATCGTTAACTACTTCTTCTGCCAGCTCATGAGAGTGAATATAATATCGCGCAATACTCAAAAGCTTAGCATAGAAATGATGGAACATGATTTCGAAGGCCTCATGATCATCATGCTCTGCTATCTTGAAAAGGTTGTCTTTGGAAAAGGGTCTCGCTTTCATGATAATACTCTCTAAATATAGAAAATAAATTTTTCCATACCAACTTACCTTAAGCCGCACCCCATCAAGATAACTCAAAGATTATCAGCATTTTAATTATTGCAATTAACGATCGTCGTTATTCTGATTGACTTGGCAGTAAACACAAGATCATAAAAACTTTACAACTTCCCAAAACAAAATAAGCAGTGGTAAAATGATTACAAATAGTTTTTTCATCGATTGCTACCGGGTATCTAAACCCTATAGGCCAAATTGGCCCATAGCCGTACGTAGCTATGAGTGTCACTCCCTGGTGTTGATTGTTGGAAGATACGCCGGGACTATGCCAAGGATTTTCTCGACAATCAGCTAAGCATCTCACCCAGCCTAGTCGACGTTAAAAGCCAATAGGCTCGATCGTTTGGATGTATCTTACAGTTTGCGAGAATTTTACGTAAGTACGATATAAAATGGGGCTAGATTAAATCGTAAAGAAAATCCTCTAGTGATTCTTTGAGCTTTGGTGCCTTGGTGGCGAAGCTTCCACAACCACTAAGACTCAAATGCACCAAGGGTCACCAAGTTTACTAGCCAAAACTGCCCTAGATAACATCAAACGGATAAGTGGTTATCGAGTCCAGGTTTTTATTTAACCTGGATTTAATACCGTTAAGTTAGGCATCATTGAAAATTCAAGTGGCATGTGGAGGGGAGACATCCAGGAACAGCGCGGCACATTTAAGGCTTGTGGGTAAGCGGCCTATAGGGGTTGGATAGCGCGTTTTGCGGGGAAAATGGGCTTGGTTGCTGGCGCCTTTTTCTTTTGGTTCGTTTTCTTTTGGGCGGGCAAAAGAAAATGAACACGGACT
>JANQLQ010000325.1 GCA_028280565.1 Fulvivirga sp. | reverse complement strand
CCGGCAAGGCCGGCAGGAATGACGAATGTTGGAAAGTAAGAATGACGAGGTTAGAAAGTTAGGAATGACGTTCTTAGGTATAGGTTTTGGATAGATTTAGAACAGGATGTGTATCCCCCATTCTTTACAACTCGCTGGCTATAGGTTTGAAACTAAAACCTCATTATCAATGACTTAAATCTGACAAAGTAGTCCTAGGTGAAGAGTTGAAATTCAAGTGTCGTATGGAGGGGGGACCTCCAGGAACAGCGCGGCACATTTGAGGCCCGTGGGTAAGCGGCCAATAGGGGCTGGGTTGTGCGTTTAGCGGGGAAAATGGGCTTGGTTCCTGGCGCCCTTTTCTTTTGTTTCGTTTTCTTTTGGGCGCGCAAAAGAAAATGAAAACCGGGCTTAGAACCACAAAATCCCGCTTAAATTGCTCATTACGAAGATAGCATTACCCGAACCATCTTAAAAATATAGCTTAACTGCCAAAATTAAATGTTCTACCATCAAAACTCCTCTTCAAAGTTGGCAGTCAACAAGAAGCCATCGGCACTTCATCTTTTGCCCACTACCCTTTACCTATGGCTGATGAATCGAGAACTTCCCAATATCGCAACACAGGTCATCATGTACCCCAGTCGTCGATTAACATGTGACTCGATACAGAAACCTATTGATTCCTGAACCTAGCCCGTTTGATCAACGTTATCACTTTTAGTTTTCAAAAAAGGACTATCTTCACGGCTTATGAAATACTGCATTGCATTCATTTTCGTCGCTATTGGTTCATTTTCTTTTGCCCAAGTCCTTGAGCCTTCCACCTGGAGCCATGAGGCCAGTAAGAATCAGGTGGAAATCGGCGAAGAAATTGAACTTACCTTCACTGCCACCATCGACAAGGATTGGTACCTGTATTCCTCCGATTTCGACCCGGATTGTGGCCCAATGGTCACAACCTTTACGTTTACCACCAACGACACCTACGCATTAGATGGAGAATTACGAGCTATCAATCCCGAAGAAAAATACGACGAGATATTCGAATGCAACGTGAAGACCTTCAAGAAAAAAGGTGTGTTCAAACAGGCGGTGAAGATACTGAAAAGTAACCCGGTCATCAGCGGCAATTATGAATTTCAAGTGTGCTCTGATATCGACGGGAAATGCATCCCATTCGATTATGACTTTGAATTCTCGTCCTTTCAAGTGAAAGCCACTGATAGCAAGGTTGAATCTAAGCCTACCCCTAATGAGCCTGGTCCAAAGCCCAAGGCCGAGACCGAGAAACCAAAGTCGGAAACAGTACCCTTGCAAATGGCCCCGTTGCCTCAAAAAAAGGACAGTGCGGGTACAAAACAAGCCCCCAAGAAATCAAGTTACGGTAATGTTCAAAACCAAGGCCCGGTCTTAGATGCCCAACTCATCGTAGATGATCCTAAGGACAAATCATTGATCCTATTCATGGTGTTTGCTTTCGTGGCGGGACTGGCCGCCCTACTGACGCCTTGTGTCTTCCCCATGATCCCGATGACGGTGACCTACTTCACGGGTAAATCGCAAGGAAAGGGTAGGGCTATGCTTTACGGGCTATCCATTATTTTGATCTACACAGTCATAGGGTCTGCCCTCGCCCCGCTTATGGGCCCTGAAACCGCTAACCACCTTTCTACCGAATGGATCCCTAATTTAATTTTCTTTTTGGTCTTCGTAGTTTTCGCCCTGTCCTTCTTTGGCTTGTTCGAGATCACCTTACCGAGCGGCTTTGTGAACAGTATTGATAAAAAAGCGGATCGTGGAGGGCTGATCGGGGTATTTTTTATGGCTTTTACACTGGTACTGGTCTCATTCTCATGTACGGGGCCCATTGTAGGAAGTATTTTGGTGGCCTCTGCGGGTGGAGAAGTGCTGAAGCCTGTCATGGGCATGTTCGCATTTTCATTGGCCTTTGCCGTCCCGTTTACCCTGTTTGCCGTATTCCCGGGGTGGTTAAACTCCCTTCCAAAATCAGGAGGATGGCTGAATTCCGTTAAGGTAGTGCTGGGATTTTTAGAACTGGCGCTGGCCTTCAAGTTCCTGAGCATTGCCGACCAGGCCTTTCACTGGGGCATCCTGGACCGTGACGTCAATATTGCCATTTGGATCGTGATCTTCACCCTCATGGGCTTTTACCTGCTGGGGAAAATACGGTTACCCCATGATAGTGCCTCGGAAAGCATTAGTGTACCTCGCTTAATATTGGCAATAGCCACCTTTACCTTTGTGATCTACCTTATCCCCGGTCTATGGGGAGCTCCCCTCAAAGCGCTGGCAGGCTACCTGCCTCCTATGTCCACCCATGACTTTGACTTACTCTCGCTAAACCGACAGGCAGATGAGAATTATACCCTCTGTGAGGATCCTAAATACGGTGATTTTCTCCATTTACCTCATGGTCTGAAAGGCTACTTCGATTATGACCAAGCCCTGGCCTGCGCCCGTGAGCAAGGCAAACCTCTTTTTATCGACTTCACAGGACATGGATGTACAAATTGCCGGGAAATGGAAGCCGTAGTGTGGTCCCACCCTGAAGTGCTTCGCCGCCTCAAAGAGGATTACGTCATTGCGGCGCTATATGTAGATGATAAAACGAAGCTTCCCGAATCGGAATGGTATACTTCTGACTATGATAATAAAGTGAAGAAAACCATTGGTAAACAAAATGCTGACTTGCAGATAAGGCGACTCAATAATAATGCGCAGCCCTTTTATGTATTACTTGGTGCCGATGAGAAGGTGATGGTAAGCCCGGTCACGTATGACAGGGATGTGAACAATTTCATCCAGTTCTTAGAAGAGGGCAGCACAAAATACCAGGATCTTTACAATTGAGGTACCAACACCAAGAACCAACCTGTGAAATTGAAGGGCTTAACCTAGATTTAATGGCGTTAAGGTTAACGCTCACCCCTTACCTCAAGGGAAACCAACTGCTCCGTGGATTGCCCCTTTAGGTAAGCAGTGCGATGGGTACGTCTAACTGAACGGCATTTGATCCGGGTTTACGCCTGCATAGCTTCATGGATATTAAGCCCATACATTTTATACCGCCGCTGATGACCAGTGAAACAGCAATTCATTCCTAAATAATCACTGATCAAAATCATATTTTCTCATGCCAAAAAACCGTGTATTCACCTTGTAGTAAGAGGATTGTAGGTTTAATATTACCTTCTGAAAAGTCAACTCCCATGAAGATTAAAAACGCTTGGGCAATCTTGCTCATCCTGGTCGCAGCATCTTGCGACGAGGACGACAACCCTAATCCAACTGATGGTAGTACCAAGGTAATAGGCGACAAGGTTTATCGCTTGGTACAAGGTGAAGATCAAACCGCTGCGCTAGGACAGCTACTAGCGGAAGACATCCATGTTCAGGTCACTGACCTAGAGGGTAAACCTGTATTTACACATTTACAAGTGGAAGCATCCGACCCTGGCGCTAATGTTTTGCTACAGAGGTCACAAGAAGAAGAAGATTTGTTTATCATCCGTTGGAGGTTAGGCTGTGATGAAACCCAACAGACCCTGACAGTCAAGGATAACGTCTGTGGGATTGCCAAAGAGGGATGCATAGACGTAAACATTTTTGAGATCACAGTCACCACTGGTAACCAGGTAAGCGGTTGGTTTGAGTCTTGTCAAACCTTTTCTTATAGCTATGATTCCAAATTATACTCAAATGACGAATGGCTCGGTATAGTTACGAGAGGCCAGGTCTACAGTACCTCCGATCCCGGGCCAGGAACTGGACGGTGGCTTATGACCCAGGCACCAAGTGGCACCAGTTACTCGCGCATGGAAATAGCACCGCCTGGCGAGATCTACTTTTCCTACGGTGGCGACTTTTATATCTCGGAAGACAGGGGACAAAATTGGACCATAGTAGACGCCCCTATCGACAGGTACTACGGCAACAAACTCTTCATTTTAGGAAAAGACAATTATGCTTGCGCCTCGGAATACAGCAACAAGGTATACCTAAGTACCAATAAGGGAAAGACGTGGGATTTGCTGGTGGATATTTCTCAAACTACTCATGGGCAGTCGAACAACCTGCAATCCATAGTCAGCGACGGCGATAAAACGTATGTCCTGGCCAATAACAATAGGATAATTGAGATCTCTGGCGGATCTACCACCATCAAAGAGTTTGATCACGGCAGCTGGCCCAGTTGGGGTAGCCTTTGGGATTATCAAACCCTGGTACAAGACCATAAAATATTGCACCTGTATCGCAATGATGTGATCTACGGAATAGACCTTGAAAGTAATTCGGCGTCAAAGGTTATGGATATGCCCGGGCATACTGAAATGATCCTATCCCAAGGGGAGATCTATTTGGTAAGTAACTCCAACTCATACTACAAGTACCAAAACGGATTTTTTGCTTCCAAGCGTTTCAACCTTCCGAATAATATCGGCCAGGGCTACTCAAGAATCGTCAGCTTGACTTTTCACAAAGGCTCCCCTGCTTTTCTTACTTCGAATGGAAAGTTCTTTTATTACATCGATTGATCAACATTTAAATCACAATCCAATATGAAGAGATCTCTTGCACTCGTAATAGCTATGTCTTTCGGGGCACTTTATGCTCAAGACAATACCACAACAACAACCACGAATACCAACATACAAAATGAGTTTAAACCTTCAGCGGGTAACGTGTCATTGGAAGTTCAATTCGAGCCCTTCGGGGACGATCCCATTAACATTAACGGTATCCGCGGCAGGATTTTTTCCACGCAGCGACAGGCCTTTCGGATGAATGTTTTTATAGGGTATGATTCCGATACTGATATCACGCAGCAAGAGGTGCCTGATGCCAACTTACTGGAACTAGAAGACCGGACCTCTACCCTTACATTAAACCTTAGGCCCGGTATGGAGTGGCACACCAAGGGCACGGAGAGGTTATCCCCGTACTTTGGTTTCGAGGTGGACTTCGCTATCCAGTGGTCTCGCTTCCGGTCTGAAAACCAAGAAGATCTTTCTGTTTTTTACAGGACCAGGATCAATGAAAATGGTTTTACACGTTATGGGTTAAACGCCATCGCCGGCTTTGACTACTATTTCGCAAAACGGATCTTCGTAGGTACCGAGATGGGATTTGGGGCTTCTGTCACGCGTTTGCGTGACGTCACGGAAGACAGTGATATACCCGGTTTTGTGGAGCCGGAGCCGTTGAACCGTGGCGGATCATTTGAATTGGGGCCTAATGTAAATGTAGATATACGACTCGGGTATGTATTCTAAAGTATACTGTTATTCATTAAGGGCCCTATCCTTGTGGATATGCGCCCTGCTCCTGTTCCAATGTAACGACGATGATGGTATAGGCAACTCACGGTCTCCTTCTCTTTCCCCGGATGACTTTGCCGACCAAGTGAATCAGTTGGTTCAAGGAATTACATTCGTAGGTGATCTGCCCAACGGACAATCCTTGAATTTCTCAGCCGGGGGAAACTTTGCCGAGATCGGTGACTTAAATTACGCCGAAACCCTGGGCCCGAACTTTACCAGTTTTGCAGACGGGATGCTAGTGAATGCTTCAGAGTTTTCCGGCTCCGGGAAGATGAGGTTGGGACCTGATGACGTTACCTTCCAATTTGTATGGTGCACTTCTTATGGAGAATTGAGAAGAAAGTACCCAAGCGAATTTATGAGTAACCCCCAATTTGATCATTGGATGGTCTACATAGGCATAGGACAAGCGAATTATTCCGAGAAAGAGATCCTTGAGGGTTCTTACTTTAATGTTGATGATTATATCGGCCTCACAGTGGACCCGCATCGATCTGATAATCGGCTGGCTGAAGGCGTTTTCTTTTCAAAGTCTGGTGGTAGACTCTCGCTTTTTGGTACGTACGAACTTAACTTTAGGGGTATGTATAGCGAGGGATCAGCACACAGCAGCTTTAGCCAGTATAGCCCATATCGTGTCGAACTTACATGCGGCAACTAAAGTTCGTTATAATAAGGTAATGTCTTTGAAACTTGTAATACCGGATTAAAATAAATTGATAATTTGTGCCATACAAGCTCGACCATTCAAAGGAGATATTCAAGCGAATATCAATCGTCATAAAGAACTGGTAGACCTGGCCACCCGCTATAAAGCTGACTTGGCCATTTTCCCTGAGCTATCGCTGAGTGGATACGAACCCACTTTAGCAAAGGCTTTGGCCATCCCCCATGAAGACGAACGCCTTGAAGATTTCCAACACATCAGTGATAAGCACCGGGTGGTCTTGGGTATGGGAGCACCTACGGTAACTGACAAAGGCCTTTGTATCAGCATGATCTTCTTCCAACCCGACCTACGAAGGAAAATCTATTCAAAAAAGTACTTGCACACGGATGAAGAAGAATTTTTCACCAGTGGACCTAATTTTGTGTACCTCGATATCGGTAAAACCCGGGTAGCACCGGCCATTTGCTACGAATTAGCAGTAAAAGAACATACGGAGACTGCCTTCGAAAACGGGGCAAGTATTTATGCTGCCAGCGTTGCCAAGTTTAAAAATGGGATAGATAGCGCCTTGGAACGCTTAGAACACATCGCACAACAGTATTCCATGACCGTACTGATGGCCAACTGTGTGGGAAAGGCTGATGGCCAAGAATGTGCGGGAAAAACCTCCGTTTGGGACAGAAAAGGTAAATTGATCGCACAACTGGATGGCACTCGTGAAGGGCTCCTCATCTATAACACCCAAACTGGAGAAACCAAATTGATCTACCCTTGAAGGCTTGTTTTCCAAACCTAGCATGCTGTAATGTTGCAAATAAAGGTAGGTCCAGGCGCGAACTCGATTAAACGATCGTCATTCGGCGCCAGTGGTGGTGAGAGTACTTATTGCGAGAGCCGGGGTCTACTGTGTCGTAGAACGGAAGCTACTGCCCAGTTTAAAGACTGTGAAAGTATGCTAAACCTCATTTTATGCCTGGGCTACAATGATTTTAAATCGAACAGAGGTTAGTAAAGAATATCCCCCAGTAATTCTTTGAACTTTAGTGCCTTCGTGGCCGGGGAAGTTTCGCCACCAAGGCACAAATGCACTGAATTACACCAAGCTTACTTGCCAAAACTACCCCGGATGACGCCAAAATTATGAATGGGTATCGAGTTAAGGTTACAAAACAGCACAATACAACAAAATACGCCAGCAGCCGGCTACAGGCTTTTTATAGGATCAGGATGCAGGTATCGGTAACCGAGCATTCTCCTAAGTTTATCCGAGTTGATAATTTTATACGGAGCGCTTTGTCCTGTAAACTGCGGAGCCGGCAGTCCCAGGCTTTTGGCGGCCTGGGTATAAAATACCTCCCGGGACGGATGCTCATTAGCACACGCATTGAAAGTTTCCCCCCAACAGTCTTGAAGGATGACTTCTGTTAAGATCAGCACACAATCCTGCTGATGGACCAGGTTGACAGGGTTTTGAGCGCCTTTCAGCCCACTCTTCCCGGCTAAAAATCGGCCAGGGTGCCGTCCGGGACCGTAAAGCCCGGCAAACCGGATAAACGTGGTCTCAAAATCACTGCTTTTCCGAAGAATATCCTCCATGGCCAACATCACCACCCCACTGTGAGGAGATTTCACATACGCCGCATCAGTTTCCACCACTTCAGCCTGTGTATTAGGGTAAACGGATGTAGTACTCGTAAAAAGTACCTTTTTGACCCCCTCGGCGCCTAGAAATTTCGAGATTTTTTCCAACTTCCCGTCGTAGTTCCCCGAGGAAGGGGGTACCGTGATCACAACAATATCACTTTTAAAAAATTCAAGCGGTACTTCCTGCTCCAGGTCCACCACAAATGGGATCATACCTGCTTCGGCTATCGCTGCCAACTTGCCTTGAGAAGTAGTAGAGCCCTTCACCGTATAGTTTTTTATCTTGCATAAGTGCTTCCCAAGCGCTAGCCCTAGCCAGCCACACCCCAAAATGCTAATGATCATGATCTTTATATGGCTTTATTTCAGTTACTTGGAGCCACTAACTGCAAGTAATCAATTAAAATATCTATCAATTTTGGTATTTTTCTTACATATCCAGTAATATTCCGTCAAAATTAGCTTTAATTTGTTGAAGTCCTTGGCAAGGGCTATTTTTTAAACTTTTAAAACCAACCATGTTACGAAAGAAATTAAGCCTGGTGTTCCTGGCTGTGTTTTCACTAGGCGCCTATTTTGTATTGCCTCTTTTCGAAAAGGAAGCTGTACAACCTGTGGAACAGGTAGAGATCATTTCACCGGATACCTTGGTTACACCCAAGCCAGAGCCAAAAAAGCTCTACGGAATGATCGTGGACTCAATGGTGGTCATCGAAGACAAGGTGAAGCGTAACCAAAATATTTCGGAAATACTTACCGCCTACAATGTGTCCCATGAGGATATCTTTAAATTGGCAAACGTTTCCAAAAAGGTGTTTGACGTACGTAAAATTGTTGCGAACAGGAAATACACCTTAATTTGCAAGCCCGATTCGTTCAAAACGGTAAAGGCCTTTGTGTACGAGCATAACCCAACGGAATACGTAGTATTTAATCTTCAAGACACCATCAGCGTAGAAAAGCGGCAAAGGGAGATAGAGATCGTTGAAAAAGGAGTGTCTGGCGTAATAGAGTCTAACTTGGACATGACGATGAGGGAATTGGGCCTATCCCCACAGCTTACCAATGATTTTGTTGATGTCTTCGCTTGGCAAATTGATTTCTTCCGCTTGCAAAAAGGGGACCGGTTCAAACTCGTCTACGAAGACCACCTGGTAGAAGGCAAATCCATTGGCTCCGGTAGAGTCAAGTCTATCTACTTCGAGCACTTTGGAAATGGATTTTACGCTTTTTATTATGACCAAGGCGACGGTATCGACTATTTTGACGAAGATGGCAAAAGCTTGAGGAAAGCTCTTTTAAAATATCCACTGGATTTTACACGAATAAGCTCAAGGTATTCCGGTAATAGGTTCCATCCTGTTCAGAAGCGATGGAAAGCACATCGCGGCACCGATTTTGCCGCTCCTAAAGGTACCCCTATCCGGTCAGTGGGAGATGGTATCGTGATAGAGGCCAAGTATGGTAAGTATAACGGCAACTATGTAAAGATCAAACATAACAGCACCTATACGACCCAGTATTTGCATATGTCCAAAATCAAAAGCGGTATCAAGCGGGGGGTGAAAGTAAAACAAGAGGACGTTATCGGTTATGTGGGCAGCACAGGACTAGCAACAGGGAACCATTTATGCTATCGTTTCTGGAAGAATGGTGTGCAGATCGATGCCTTGAAGGTAAAGTTACCGCCCTCAGCACCCATTGCAGAAGAGAACCGCAGCGACTTTGAAGGCAAAAGAGAACTTATGATAGCCAAATTGGACGCAATTGCATTCCCAACAAATGATGAGACCGTATTGGCTAGTGCTAAATAAACGCAAGGAAGTGTATTTGCGGGTAAGCAACCGTAAGTTTTGAAACTACGTTAAGAAATTAAAGGAAAATTTTCTTGAAGGTAAGGCAATATTTGTCTTGCCTTTTTTGTTTAGTTTTATTGAATATTGTGTCGTATTAATGTCAAAGGCGCTGTTTCTGTGGATCCTCTTAATGATTTGCTGGCTAAACGCCGCCGGTCAAAAGGTAGGGTTAGTTTTCAGCGGCGGAGGCGCAAAAGGATTGGCTCATCTCGGCGTGATCAAGGCGCTGGAAGAAAATGAGATCCCGATTGATTACCTGGTCGGCACCTCTATGGGTGGGATCATTGCGGGCTGTTATGCCGCCGGCTATTCTGCCGCGGAGATTGAAGAGATCGTACTATCAGATGATTTTAGCCGTTGGGTAAACGGGGAGTTTGAAAAAGGGTTTAACTATTATTACAGCAAGGAGGATCCTAATGCGGCCTTTTTGTCTATACAGCTTTCGTTGGACTCGATCCTAAATGCGGCAGTTACCTCTTCCATTGCTAACGATGTCTCTCTCAATTTCGCGTTGGCAGAAACATTTGCCACACAATCTGCCAAAGCCAACTATAATTTCGATAGCCTGCTGGTACCCACCCGGATCATCGCCGCGGAGATCTTTACGCAGCACGAAGAAGTTATAGATACAGGATCTCTTGGAAATGCTCTTAGGGCTACACTGTCCGTCCCTTTTTTTTACAAACCGATACGATTTAACGGTAAGTATCTTTTCGATGGCGGTATCTATAATAACTTCCCGGTAGATGTTGCTATCAAAGAATTTAACCCGGATGTGGTCATAGGATCAAATGTATCTTCAAAGATCTTCGAGGAATATCCCTATGAAGATGATGATAAGCTTATCAATAGTTCGCTGCTGTTCATGCTTTTGGATAAATCCGACCCCGAAAGGATCCCCTCTTCAGGAGTATACCTGGAGCCTGACCTGGATGGCTATACGGCGTTTGATTTTAATAAGATCCGGGCGCTCATCGATAGTGGGTACGTCATGACCCTTTCAAAAATGGACGAGATAAAGGCCAAGATAAATCGTAGGGTGCCTACCCGAAAACTTGCCCAAAAACGAGCTGAATTCAACCGGGACCTCTCGCCACTCGAGTTTTCTGCCATAGACTTTCATGGATTTAATTCCAAACAAAGGAAGTATATACGGCATATCTTTAGGCAAAAGGATAAAGACCGGATGTCTTTTTCCGACATTAAGAAAGGTTATTTCAGGCTAATGTCGGAAGAGTACTTCAGGACGATCTACCCCGATATCCTATTCGACCCGGAACAAGACGCCTACCGGCTGCAGGTGTATGGCAGGCCGGAAAACAATTTTAACATCCAAGTAGGTGGCGCCATAGCCACACGGAACGTCAGCCAGATCTATTTAGGCCTGGAACATTATTATTTTAACAATTACCTACTCAAAAACAGTGTCCATTTTTACTCGGGCAGCTTCTACAAATCCGCGCAGCTCAAGACCAGGATCAACCTGCCTGCTTTAGGCCAGTTCTTTATTGAGTCTGACTTTGCCTACAATAACTGGGATTATGTAAGTGCCGATGATATCTTCCAGTTGGAGTCATCGCCAACCATACTGGAGCGTACGGATAGAAAATATGGGCTGAACATCGGTTTTCCTATGGGCTCGAAGTTCAGGGCTGTGCTCAATGGCGCCTGGATCGATAATAAAGATGAATACACCACCCCGGGAGATTTTCTATCTACGGATACGTTGGACCGGCTGAATCTTGACGGGTTCCGTGTAGGGCTAGTACTGGACCGGAATAACCTGAACCGCCGCCAATACGCCAACGATGGAAAATCCTTCCGGATCAGTTTTGATTATTTTGATGTATTGGAACGGTACACCCCGGGATCTACCTCGTCTGACCCAGAGGGGTCTGCGGACCACCATTGGTTCAGGGTAAGGGCGGACCTGGAGCAATATGTAAAAAAAGGGAAGTATAGCACCGGGTACTACCTGGGGGGCCTGGTCTCAAACCAGCCGTTCTTTATCAATCGGACGGCTACGCTGGTGGCTGCGCCTTCTTTTAATCCCTTGCAAGACAGCCGTACATTATTTATAGAACGTTTCAGGGGGCACAACTTCATTGCGGCCGGCCTCAGGAATGTCTTTTCCATACGGCCTAACTTAGACCTCCGGCTGGAAGGGTACGGTTTCAAGGGCTTTGAAACATTGGACCGGGATCAAGAGAACCCACGTGTATTTGGGGACTTTGACAAGGTGTTCTTGGCCGGCACGGTCGGACTCGTTCTTCACAGCCCTGTAGGGCCTGTGAGCCTTAGCGCTAACTACTATGATGATGATGAAACGCAACTCGGACTTTTGGTGCATGCCGGGTTCTTGTTATTCAACAGGAAGTCCATGGAATAAAAGCTTTATATCCTGGTAATCAAAAAGATAGGTAAGGTCTTGTAATGTCAGAAGAAGTTAATTTATTTACAGCAGATTGAAGTTGACGGGGCTAAAACACCGGGAAGGATTTTAAAAAGTGCCATCGGTAGCATGCTTTACAATGACAAATACTCTCATGGTCTGAAATCGAAGGAGATACAGATCATCTGTTTGGATTTCAAGGTTGTAACTTGGAATCAATATGAAATTTTAAGTATGTTTACTTTTATAACAAGCTAATATAATGCTAGATTTTATGAAGAAATTTTTAATTCCCTTTCTTCCTGTCCTATTTGCCGGTACAGTAATGGGGCAAACCGTGCAATGGGCCTCGAAAGTGATCGATTTTTCCTCTGAGCTTACACCTGTGCAATATTCAGCGAACCAATTGTTAGGCAAACCGAATGTACTGCCCTCAGGAGGAGAAAATCCCAATGCGTGGACCCCGGAAAGAGCGAATAAAAAGGAATTCATTAAAGTTGGGTTTGAAAGTCCCATACAGATCCGCCAGGTGGCTATCGCGGAATCGTATAATCCCAGTGCTATTTTCAAAGTATTCGCCTATGATGAAGCCGATAAAGAGTACCTCATCAATACATTTAGCCCACGAACTATCCCGTTAAAAGGACGGATGCTGAACATTTTTGTAGAAGAGACGCCGTACAAGGTGGCCGCCGTAAAAATAGAGTTTGATGGTGCCGCGGTCCCTGAATATTACAGCATAGACGCCGTCGCTATATCTGACTCCGACATTCCTATAATTGCCCAGATCGACCTGCCCGAGTTCTTGAACCCGGAGATGACAAAAGAACGACTCAGTGAAAATATAAATAGTGAATACCGGGAAATGAAACCCCTGCTTTCGCCGGATGGCAAAACCTTGTATTTCTCCCGGAGAAATCACCCTGGCAATGTAGGTGGTGTCAGCGACGATGAAGATATCTGGTTTTCCGAACTAGATGAAAACGGCAATTGGAAGCTCGCCGAAAATATAGGCGAAACATTAAATAACGCCGGGCCAAACTTTGTAAGCTCCGTGACCCCGGATGGAAAATCTGTGCTATTGGTACTGGGTAACCAGTATACCGAAAACGGTAAAATGATGGCAGGGGTGAGTATCAGCTCTAATGCTAGTGGCAGCTGGTCAAAACCAAGTGCGTTGGTCATTGATAATGACTACAATTATTCCGAAAAAGCCAACTTTTTCTTGGCAAATAACCGGAAAGTACTTTTAATGTCCGTGATGAGGGAAGACACCCAAGGTGGCAGGGACCTTTACGTGAGTTTTTTAGAAAACGACAGTAGCTGGACCGAACCTCTTAACCTGTCTGGCAAAGTAAACACGGCAGGAGAAGAAGCAGCACCTTTCCTCGCTGCAGATGATAAAACCTTGTACTTCTCCTCCGACGGCTACAGCGGTTTCGGGGGCAGCGATATCTATATTTCCAAACGGCTCGACGATACCTGGACAAATTGGTCAACCCCAGAAAACCTCGGACCGACGATCAACTCGCAATACGAAGATCTTTTCTTCAATATCCCCGGGAACAGCGACTATGCCTATTACTCCCAAGGGGTGAGCGAAGATGACCTCGATATCTTTAGGGTGGCCATGCCGGTATTCAAACGGCCGGACCCTGTCATTGTTGTAAAAGGGAAATTATTGGATTCAAAAACAGGAAAGCCTATAGAGGCCAAAATCATCTACGAAAGACTGTCTGACGGCCAGGAAATCGGGATTACTTCCACTAACGCACAAACCGGTGAGTACGAACTATTACTTCCCGCAGGAGAGAAGTATGGCATTAGGGCAGAATCCGATGGTTATGTAGCGCAGAATGAAAACATAGACCTTACCAATGCTACGGCGGAAAGCGATCGCCAGATCTCACAACGTGACCTTTACCTGGTACCGATAGAAAAAGATGCCACTGTTGTACTGAACAATGTTTTCTTTGACTTTGACAAGTCAGTATTGAAAAAGGAATCATTCCCGGAGCTTAACCGTGTTTCCGACCTCATGAAAGACAGGAGCAGCATAGTCATTGAAATTTCCGGTCACACAGATAGCACCGGGCCGGACAACTACAACATGGGGCTGTCCGAACGACGTGCCAGGGCCGTAGCAAATTACTTAGGTGGCAAGGGAATTGCTAGTAATAGGATACAGGTAAAGTATTTCGGTGAAGCCCAACCGGCCGCTGAAAATACGTCGATAGAAGGAAGAAGGAAAAACAGGAGGGTTGAATTTAAAATTCTCAATGATTAACCTTTAGGAAATGAAACAGCTGATCCCCGGTCTCGTAAGTTTGTTTGCGGCGATCACTACCTTATGCTTCGGACAAGAGGAAAGTCCGGTCACTGTAAATGGCAAGATCATCGATAGGCTTACGAAAGATGCCGTTACCGGTAAAATAAAATATGAAAGTCTCCCTTATGGTAGCAAAATAGGGGTTTTTAGGGGGGATGTTTTCCAATTCAATATGGAAAATGGCCATGATTATTCCATAGCCGTAGAAGCTGAAGGATATTCCACTTACTTTTCTACGCTAAAGGTAGCAGAGGCCCTCAATGGAACCATTGAAACCGTGGTAGAGCTTGTACCTACAGGTACAGAACAGGTTATCCGGCTAGACCGCTTGATCTTCGCCTTGGGAAAAGATGAAATTACCGAAACATCCCACGGAGAATTGGACGAGTTGGTCAATATGCTGAAACAAAACACCGAGATGATCATCCAGTTGGAAGGACATACTGATTTCAGGGGAAATGCAAAGCAAAACATGCGCCTATCGGAACGGCGTGTCGTTTCTGTAAAAAACTACCTTGTAGAAAAGGGCATCCCCAAAAAACGCATCAAAACTAAAGCCTTTGGCGGGACCCAACCCCTTTCCCGTGCTAATGACGAAGAATCACGGCGCAAAAACCGGAGAGTAGAAGCGCGGGTACTTTCTAACTAGTACTACTTCGTTACTTCTTCATATTCAATTAGTTAATGATAAAGAGGCCGGTTAGGCCTCCTTCATAAAAACCTCTTTAACGTCGTTCTGCCGGTCTTGCAGGGTGAGCGATGCGCGAGAGCTGGAATGACGATGTTGGAAAGTAAGGATGACGTTATATAGGATCATGGGTCACAAACGTGAACGCCCGGATTACAAATCCTATTGCCTCGATAAGTACGCATTACGCTGCGCTAAATGCGCACTAGGTGAAGAGTTGAAATTCAAGTGGCGTATGAAGGGGGGACATCCAGCAATGGGCATAGGTGCAGTAGGCAAAAGATGAGGTGGCGATTGCTTATTGCCAACTGCCGACTTTGAGAATGAACCCGATAAAACAGTTCAACCATTGTTTGAGGCTTGACTGGACACTACCGGCTGGCCAAAGCAATCTCTAAGTCGATCTGGCCGGCTATTTTGTTAACATACACCGACTTGTCATCAGCAGAGAGCGTAGGATGGTCTAATATAGTTTGCACTAAGAGTAATCCAAATTCATCCATGCGAGCATTGCGTCTGAAAAATAGTGCTTTCTGCAATAGGTTTATTGAATCCTCAAATTCACCGTTATTGTAGGCTTGTATCGCCGCATTATAATACTGCAAACCCACAAGCCCGGTACGAGATACCGGGTCATGGATCTTGCTGGCAAAAGAGTATTCTTCGTTTTTCTTACGAACATCTCTTGAAAGAAATCCTTTTAACCTACTCTTTATTTCACCCGGATCGGTCACAAATCCATAAATAGGGTCAGTAGATTCGATCAGCGCTTCACCTTCTTGCGTGGTAACCTTCATATAGATATGATAGGTAGTTTCGATCACCTCGTGCTCAACACCTAAACGTTCCAGCAGTACTGTATAAAGTGTGGTAGCCGACAGGCAATCATAATTCTTTTCCTTAAGCATCTCCCCGAAGGAAGTAAGTGGCGTATACTGCTTTAAAAATCGACGGTGCGTCTTGTAAAAGACCATAGAAATGAAATCGAGCTCTGACCGGAACTTAGCTCGTTTACCTTGTAAATGCATTATATATTCATCCAAAAGCCGGGAATGCTCGTTTTTTTCAAGATCAGTACTGTTGGGATCTGCCATCAGCAGTCGTGCGAGATTATCTTCCTCTCTGAAAAAAACTTGCTTTTCAAATGCAGAATGAAACAGTAAGTGACCAGGGTTTTGAGCTCCTACTCCAAAGGCGACAAGGCAAAAAAAAGTAAAAAATAATTTGTTCAACATCACTACCTCCCTTTGATTGATATAAAAATTAACATTAAGGTAACATTAATTTAATATTAAAACAACTTAGTTTAGCTTTAGTTTAAGGCAGAAGTCCTATATTCTCGCTAATCAAACAACCGAAAAGCAGCGATAATGAGCAATGACCTATCTCCCGAGATACGGGCCAGGAGAGTTTTCGAAGGACAAAACAAACAAGCCCTGTACCAGCGTACGGAACCCCTCTCCAGCCGTATGCAACGGCTAAGAGCTTTAAAAGATTGGATCCAAAAAAATGAATATCTTATCCAAAAGTCCATTTACAAAGATTTTAAAAAGCCAGCCGCAGAGGTAGATATGACCGAGATCTACCCCGTGCTCACCGAACTGAAAGACGCCCTGCGTCATATCAAAAAGTGGAGTCGAAAAATCCCGGTAGATAGTTCCGTAGCCTATTTAAGTACCGTTTCGCATGTGCGGTACGAGCCCAAAGGCGTTTGCTTGATCATTGCGCCATGGAATTTTCCTTTCAACCTCACCATAGGGCCGTTGGTATCCGCCATAGCCGCCGGAAATACAGTTATGATCAAGCCTTCAGAAATGACCCCACATACCTCCGAGCTTATCGACAAAATGGTAGGCGAAATCTTTAAAGAAGAAGAGGTGGCAGTATTTACCGGGGACGTGAAAGTATCACAAGATCTTCTCAAGCTTCCCTTCGACCATATTTTTTTTACCGGCAGCCCGGCCGTCGGTAAAATCATAATGAAAGCCGCAGCAGAACATCTTACTTCTGTCACTTTAGAGCTAGGCGGTAAATCGCCCACGATAGTGGATAATAACGCGCACATCAAAGATGCCGCGGAAAAAATAGCTTGGGGTAAATTCATGAATAACGGCCAAACTTGTGTAGCCCCGGATTATGTATTGGTACATAGATCAGTAAAGCAACCGTTTGTAGAAGCATTGAAAGCCAAAACACAGCGATTGTTCTCCACAAATAGTCAAAGCCAGGAAAACCTAAGAGACTATGCCAGGATCGTTAATCACAAACACTATTCCCGCATTCAAAATCTCGTGGAAGACGCCGTGCAAAAAGGTGCTTCCGTCGCCTTTGGTAACGTGATGCAGGAAGAAGAATGCCTCATTACTCCCACTGTAATCACCGATGTACCCATGGATGCAGGGATCATGGAAGAAGAGATCTTCGGACCGGTCCTTCCCGTAATTGAATTCGATGACTTTGACGAAACCATTGATATCATCAATAACAAGCCAAAACCCTTAGCTTTGTATTACTTCGGCCGGTCAAAAAAAAGAAGGGAACGCCTCATCAATTCCACTTCTGCCGGTGGCGTATGTATCAATGATTGCGTACTCCAGTTTGCACACCCTCACTTACCTTTTGGTGGTGTGAACAATAGCGGGATCGGTAAATCCCATGGAAAATATGGTTTTTTGGCTTTTTCTAATGAAAAACCGGTACTGAAGCAACGCATCGGGTTTACTACCACCAAGCTGGTCTATCCTCCTTATAATAAAGGTGTTAAAGTCATATTAAACTTACTTAAGAAGTATTTCTAAACCCGTGAAAAGCGCTCATGTCGTGAGGTCATAAGGTATGGGCAACATAACATCCATGGCGTCAAGGCTAACGCTCACCCTCGGAGCCCCTAAATAGGAACCCATCACGCGGTGCATAGCACTTAGGGGTGCGATGGTTACGTTGGACTAAACGGCATTGGATCCGGGTTAAACTTTTGAGCGCCTGGCTAACAATACTTTAAATCTTGTGGTCGTTATCATCTATGATGAAAAAAGTATTGCTGTGGGGCGTTCTATGCGTGTGCGTAGGATGTGAAGATCACCTCGCCGTATCTAATAACGGTATGGAAGGCCAATGGGAAATAAGCTGGGCAATGGACGAAGAAAGAGCCTCGGCCCTTTTAAACCTCAGGAAAGATCAATTTGGCGAAATCATCGCAGATAACCCGTCAAGTTCGTGGATATTGCCCGGGAGCCATTATGTCGATATCGAATGGGAAAGGACCAACGATACCCTGAGACTAAAGAGAATGGATAACAACTTCGTGCTGGACTATCGCATCATCGATGAAGCAGAGACTACACTTAAACTTTCCTTCACCGAGGATATACACGTGACCTTGGAACGATTGGAAGAATAGCTCTTAGTTCAAGTGCTTTTGGCATACCGAACCTATCATTTTCTTTGGGCACAATTATCGGCCCTGTCCTACCTCATTGATACACACCGGGCTGATCATAGCGAAGTTCAGCGCCATAGATGATCTTAGAGTGGCTACTGGGGCATTCCCAAAGTTGAGAGTTCGTCGAGACCAAATTCCACGGTTCTCTATGACTCCAACGGTAAAAGCCAGGTATGGCTGACTGCATACAATAGTTTGTTAACTTTACAGGGTAAAACATAAGATCCTCATGAAAAAATTCCTCATTATCATTGCCAGCATTTTCGTTTTGATCATTGCGGCGGCTTTTATAGTGCCGGTAGTTTTCAAAGACGATATTAAAGCAGTAGTGGATGATGCATTGGCTGAGTCAGTCAATGCGGACATCGTTTGGGACACAGAAGACTTCAGCCTGTCTTTGTTCCGTAATTTCCCAAATGTAACAGCGGGGCTGAATAACTTCGGCGTGATCAACAGGGCCCCTTTTGAAGGTCAGATCCTTTTTGCCGTAAGTGAACTGGAAGTAGAAGTGGACTTGTTCAGTCTCATGGGGGATCAAATCAAGATCAATGGGATCATCTTAAATACCCCGGAGATCTATATCAAAGTACTGGAGGATGGTACGGCTAATTACGATATTGCCATAGCCAGTGAAGAGACGGTACCCGTGGAACCCACCACAGAAGCCGAATCTACCGCCTATAACATCGGCATCGACCACTGGGAGATCATTGATGGGCACGTCGTTTATGATGATGCCTCTCTGCCCTTCAAATTAGAAATGAAGAACTTACAGCATACCGGCCGCGGTGATCTTAACCAAGATGAATTTGACCTGGATACTTTCACTAAGGCTGATTCTGTATCCGTAGAATTTGATGGTGTGGAATACCTCTCCGACAAAGCCATCACCGCAGATGCCATTATCAACATAAGTGATGAATTCGGCCGGTATACCTTTAAAGAAAACCGTATGAGCGTGAATGATTTCACGCTTAGCTTCGATGGTTTCCTGGCCCTGCTCCCCGATGGAAGCATGGATATGAACATCGATTATTCAGCCCCGGAAAGCACGTTCAAGAGCTTACTCTCCCTTGTGCCAGGGGTGTATACCCAAGATTTTAAAGACATACAAAGCAGCGGGTTATTGTCTTTTAACGGCAACGTAACCGGTAAATATGATAGCCTAAGCCTGCCGGCATTTAACCTGGCCCTCAACGTAGAAGACGCCATGTTCAAATATCCCAGTTTACCTACCTCTATCGATAATATCAAAATGGATCTGCTCGTAGATAATAAGGATGGAAATATCGATAATACCATGGTTAATCTTAAATCTTTCCATATGGATTTTGGTCAAAACCCCATTGATGCTACGCTTTTGATCGAGAACCTAGTGAATTATAAAATGAAAGCCAACGTAAAAGGAAATCTCAACCTGGGAGAGTTGAGCTCGATGTTCCCCATGGAAGGCACCGAGCTTAGGGGTAATTACATGGTAGATTTAGCCGCAGATGGCATTTATGATAGCATAAAAAACGTTATACCTAAAATATCCGCCACCATGAGTATGGCCAACGGGTATGTAAAAAGCGCCGAATTACCGTATGCCTTGGAAAATCTCCAGTTTGACGCTACGGTCAAAAATGAAACGGGAAATATGAATGACCTCTCGGCCGTGGTGAAAAACTTTTCTATGGTAATGGATGGAGAGCCATTTAAGGCAGAGCTGGTTTTCAGTGACCTGCAAAATTACACTTGGGACTTAAAGGCAAGCGGGGGCATCGATCTTGAAAAAATAACCAAGGTATTCCCGCTGGAAGGTATGCAACTCGCCGGGAGGATCAAGGCAGACTTAAATACTAAGGGCAATATGGCCTCCTTGGAAGCCGAACGTTACGAACAAATGCCCACCAGCGGTACCATGAGCGTGACGGGCTTCAAGTATGTAGATGAAGCATTACCGTATGATGTTACTATTGCTAACGCCGATGCCACGTTCGACCCTAAAAAGATCAATATCACTCGTTACGAGGGCACTGTAGGTAAAAGTGACATGAATATTAAGGGATCAGTGTATAATTATATGGCGTACTTGTTCAGCGAGGATGAAACCTTGCAGGGTACGATGACCTACACAGGTAAACTGCTGGACTTGAATGAATTTATGACCGAAGAAGAGGCCACGGACGAAGCCCCGACCATTGCCACTGAAGATGAAGGCGAAGAGACCTATGGTGTGGTTGAAGTCCCAAAAAATATTGATTTCCTAATGAAGTCAAACATCGCCCGGGTAGAGGTCATGGATATGACGATCAAAAACGCCGAGGGAGACATCGTGGTAAAAGACGGTGTGGCAAGCTTCAAGAACGTTAAGTTTAACCTACTGGAGGGCGCTTTTGCTGTGAATGGTGCGTACGACACGCGTGATCTTGATGAGCCTAAGTATAACTTTGACCTGGATGTACAGGGGCTCTCCATCCAAGAGTCGTTCAAAACGTTCACGCTGGTGAAGGCTTATGCTCCCATAGCACAATTAGTGGATGGCAAAGTATCTACAGATTTTAGTGTGTCAGGACTGCTGGATGAAGAAATGATGCCTGAATTATCCTCTGTTACTGGCGAGGGGCTCTTTAAGATCGCCAAGGCTACGCTTACTAACTCCAAGCTTTTGCAAGGGATCACATCCTTGACAAATCTCAATAGCAGCGCTACGGAGACCGCCACGTTGAAGGATGTATTAATGTCTGCCGCCATCGAAGATGGTAAGCTTAAAGTAAAACCTTTCGATGTAAATTTAGGCGAATACAAAACTACGGTCTCCGGCGCCACGTCACTCGACGGGGGTATAGACTATAATCTTAAAATGGACGTTCCTGCCAGCAAGCTTGGCTCACAGTTCAGCGGGCTCGTAACCTCGCTCACAGGAAGCAGTGGAGATGAGGACACAATGATCCCCATTAACATCGGCATGGGGGGCACCTACAATGACCCTAAAGTACAGCTCTTAGCCACTGAACAAAAGCAACAGGCCACTGCCGCTGTAAAAGAAAAAGCGAAAGACGAGGTGAAAAATGTCGCCAGCGACTTGCTGGATAACGTCAAAGATGACAAAGCGAAAGACCTTGTAGGAAGCCTATTGGGCACCAATAAACAAGATTCTACACAGGCTGCAAAAACCGATACCACGAGTCAAACCACTGATCTTAAGAAAAAGCTGGAAGAAGAAGCCAAAGATAAAATAAGGAGCCTTTTTAAGAAAAAGAAAAATTAGAACAGGGATTGGTGGGATAGGAAACCTGCACTCGATAAGAAAATAGGGTTAGATTACATAGTAAAGAAAGTCCCCCAGTGATTCTTTGAGCTTTAGTGCCTTTGTGGTAGAGGAAGCGTCACCACCGAGGCACAAATGCACTAAGGTTCACTAAGCTTATTCGCCAAAACTACCCCGGGATAACACCAAAGTGATCAATGATTATCGAGGCAAGGGTATTAAGTATAAGACTTAGTATACGAGGTAAATTGCTCCATATAGTCTTTATTCTTTTGTAACGTTGGACTTTTTTTAGCCCTAAGCTGCCTTTCCACGGGCTGTCCACGACACAAGCCAATTAACCTATGAAAAACAATATTTAAATTTCATAGCTTACTTACTAATAAGTAAGTATCTTCGTCGCACCTTATGTCTACAAAAGAAAAAATACTTGACCTGGCGGAACACTACATCCAGCACAATGGGTACAATGGCTTCAGTTATCATGATATTTCGTCCGTTTTAGGCATTAAGAACGCAGCGGTACATTATCATTTTCCGAAAAAGGAAGAGCTTGCCAACGAGGTAATAAAAAAAGCACAGGTCCAGTTTGAAAACATTGTAGAAAAGGCCGAAGTATACGATGTCACCTACACAGACAAAGTACGTAGATTTTTAACGATCTACGACAACAACCTACGCAAAGAAAATCGTGTTTGCTTAATAGGTTCATTCGCAACAAATCTTGATGCGTTGCCCCCGGGGCTGAATGCCCCTTTAGCAGCGCTGGTAGCGGCGATAAAGTCCTGGCTAACGATGGTGTTAGCCCAGGGCAGGGAAGCCGGGGAATTTCACTTTAGAGGTTCACCGGGGCAGCGGGCCGCTTTGATCTGTTCCGGTATGGCCGGTGCCCTGCAGTTAGCCAAGATATTGGGTAACGAAGAGTACTATGAAATAAAGTCACAACTTTTAAATGATCTAGTATAGTGAAAAGAGTAGCAGTTACCGGGATGGGAGCATTAACCCCTATCGGAAATAACGTCAAGGATTTTTGGACTTCTTTAACGGCAGGTAAAAGTGGCGCAGGCCCGATCACAAAATTTGATACCACGCACTTTAAAACAAAGTTTGCCTGCGAGCTGAAGGATTTTGAGCTGGAAACCCATTTTGACCGAAAAACCATACGGAAAAATGATCCTTTCACCCTTTACTCGCTCATTGTCTGCGAAGAAGCGCTCAAAGATTCCGCTATAGACCTGGAAAAAGAAGATGTTAACAAATTTGGGGTGGTATGGGCTTCCGGGAACGGGGGCATCAGCACTTTTGAGCAAGAGGTGATCGAATATGCCAAATCCAGTATAGGACCTCGTTTTAGCCCATTTTTTATTCCCAAGATCTTATCAGATACCCCCTCCGGGGCCATTGCACTCCGGTATGGGCTGAGGGGCATTAACTACTGCACCGTTTCAGCTTGTGCTTCTTCTACTTCGGCCATAATGGATGCGTTCAACTACATCCGGTGGGGTAAAGCCAAGCAAATGATCGCCGGGGGTTCTGAAGCGCCTATCACACAGGCTGGCATCGGGGGTTTTAACGCTATGAAGGCCCTTTCTACCCGTAACGACGACCCTGCTACCGCTTCACGTCCTTTTGATACAGATCGTGACGGTTTTGTGATGGGCGAAGGCGCTGGCGCTATTATTTTGGAAGAATTAGAACATGCCCGTGCGCGTGGCGCAAAGATCTATGCCGAAGTGGTAGGCTGTGGTATGTCTAACGATGCTTATCACAGTACGGCTACCCACCCGGAAGGCCTCGGCGCTAAGCTAGCCATAGAAATGGCCCTTGAGGATGCACAAATTGCCCCTCAAGAGATCGATTATATCAATTTGCACGCTACGAGCACGCCAGTAGGAGACCTGTCTGAACTTAGCGCCATCAAAAACCTCTTTGGCGAGAGTGAAAAAACCATACAGACCAGCGCACCAAAATCCATGACCGGGCATTTGCTAGGAGCAGCAGGAGCTATCGAGGCAGTAGCTACCGTAAAATCCGTAGAGGAGGCCACAATCTCGCCCACCATAAATACCACCAACCTAGACGCTGAATTT
The DNA here is from genome assembly GCA_028280565.1 of Fulvivirga sp. GTDB lineage: Bacteria > Bacteroidota > Bacteroidia > Cytophagales > Cyclobacteriaceae > Fulvivirga. The sequence continues at coordinate 21,333 of JANQLQ010000325.1, read as the reverse complement.
CCGAAAGGAGTTGACATCACCCCGAACCAATCCATCAAAAAAGAGATCATCTATGCCATCAGCAATACATTTGGCTTCGGTGGGCACAATGCCATCGCGCTGTTCAAAAAATGGACCGAGGGTTAAGAGCTATTAGTGTGGGTCTCCAGATCCCCTACCACATGGGGATCAAAGCCATTCTCTGTGGCCCTCAGCGGCCTCCTCTGCGTTCTCCATGGTCAAAACCATTGATCCCCTACTATCAAACTCACATTAAATCGTAATATGACTTAAAAAAACATTCTTAACCGTCGTTCTAAAAAACCCAAATCTTCAAAAGAGTGATCAAGATCATCATTACCGTGATCCATTTTGCCCATTGCTTAGCATAGCTACTCACGCTGATAAATAAAGCCGCCAAGTAAGCCCCTATGATCTGCCCTAGGGCCAGCAATAAGGCAGGCTTCCAAAGGATCATACCCGTGATGGCAAAGTACAACGTGGTGGGGATGGTGTAGACCAGGATAATAATAAGCTTGTAAGCATTGGCTTTAGCATAAGGAAGAGCCATGTAACGAAGCAGGAGAGTAAGGATCAAGATGCCGATACCAATTTGGATAAACCCACCGTAAAAACCTGTTACAAAAAAGAGAACAGGCTGGATAACCTCATTATTCTTTTGGAAGGCCAATGCTTTTATTTTCAAAAGCCCCCGAGGTAGCAGGTATTGCACCAGTAAAAAAAGCATGACCACCGAAGCCACAAGATTAAAAAAAGAGCCCGAGATCAAGCCTGCACAGATCGCACCCAACATCGCGCCAAGGCCAACGAGTACAATAGGCGCCCGCTTAATGTCATCATTACTAAACTGCCGGTATTTTCTCAAAACAAATACCCCCGCCAGGTTCTGGAAAAATACACCCGGCCGGGTAGCAATATTTGCGGTCACCAGCGGGATGTTCAGCCATGCCATTACTCCCAGGCTAAAAAGCGTTCCGCTCCCCGAGATCGTATTCACCACCCCGGCTAGGACCCCGCCGCCCACTAGTAATAATTCATCAGTCCCGGGCATGAATCTTGAGATCCACCATTACGGGAAAATGGTCCGAGGGATAGGAAAGGTCTTGCGAATCCGTGAGTACGCCGTAACGTAACACTTCAATGGCTTTATTGACGAAGACATAATCTATTCTCCCAGTTGGAGCACGATCAAACCGGAATCCATTGAACGTGGCTTCCGGGCCATACGGCATTGCCTGGCTGGCTAAGCGCGCATCGCGCAGCGAAGAGGTGACTACACTGTAAGGCCCAGGACCGGGGGTGAAATTAAAATCTCCCATGAGAACCACAGGGCCAACAGCACCTAACTCTTCTATCTTGCTCAAGATGAGTTCGGCACTTTTTTCACGCGCTTTGACCCCTACGTGGTCAAAATGTGTATTGAATACGGTCATTGTCTTTCCCGTTTCCTTGTGTTCCAGTTCCACCCAAGTGCATATACGGGGCAGGGCTGCATCCCATCCCTTTACCGGCTTACTAGGAGTGCTCGAAAGCCAAAAAGTACCCGAACGGTTGGCATCAAAGAGGCTTGTATTGTAAAATATGGCGCTATACTCCCCTTGCTTCTTCCCGTCGTCACGCCCTACGCCTGTATACTCAAAGTTATCGAGGCCTTGTTTTATATCTTCTACTTGGTGAGCAAGCCCTTCTTGTATCCCGAAGACCACAGGTTCATAAAAATTTAACAGGCCTATCACGCGGCTTTTCCTATGGGCCCAGTCGTTTCCAGGGTCACGCGTATCGTCGAATTTAATGTTATAGGTCATCACCCTAACCGTACTCGCCGGCTGGGACCATAATGGCCCACTTCCTTGTAAGCATGTAAAAAAGAGGATGCAGCATGATATTTTCAGAACCCTGACCATCTCGTAAAGTTAAACACATTCTTAGTACGTTCCTTTGTAACCATGATCAAAACGAGGTCCCTGTCCATCTGTTTTTAAAGGGATCTGCATACCTTCAGTTTGTATCAGCCAGTTAAAAAGATCTTGCCGCATTTCCTTAGCTACGGCCTGGTGTTCCTTGCTCCTAATTAAATTGTTCATTTCCCAAGGGTCATTTTCCAAATCATACAGTTCGTTAATGTCCCATATTCCGTAATACCGGGTAAACTTATATTTTTCGGTACGCACGGCATGTACCGTTGGGGTTTGTGGGAAGGGTCTTTCCCAAAAGTATTCGTAATAGATCCTGTCTCGCCAATCAAGCTCTTGACCTTTCAACAAGGGCAGGAAAGATTCTCCATCCATATTCGAGGGTTTCTTAAGGCCTGCCAATTCCAATATAGTGGGTGCTATATCGATGTTTTGGATCAATTGATCTACGCTATCTTTCTCGAGTAACTGGCCTGCCCCATATACCAGCAGGGGAACGCGGATAGATTCTTCATAAGCATGACGTTTATCGATAAGGCCATGTTCGCCAAAAGAAAAACCGTTATCTCCCATGTAGAAAACCAACGTATTTTCCAGCTTGCCGCTGCTTTCCAATTGGGCCAAGACACGGCCGATACTCTCATCGACAGAAAGGAGTGTTTCATTATATCGCCGGTAAAACTCGTCAAATTCGATCGTGCCGTGGTACATGTAATCTACCCCATGCCAGCTATACCGTTGCTTTTTGACCCAGCTGGGTACATTCTCATACCGGTAGTCTTCATTTTCGCCGGGATGCATCGTGGGTGGGTAAGTGGGCTTTTCCCCGGCGTACTTTCCCTTATGACGTAAGGCGGGCTGAAAATCAGCATGCACCCCTTTGTGAGAAAGATATAAGAAGAAAGGCCGGTCGTTGCTTCTTTTTTCCAGCCATTCCACGGCCTGGTCAGTCAAAAGGTCCGTAACATACGCACTGTCTTCATAGGCCACCTCTTCTCCGTTGATATTGAGGGTAGGTTTGTAGTAATTTCCCTGCCCCCTGAAGCTCACCCAGTGGGTAAATCCTCTCCTGGGACCGGCATGATGCTCGCCCATATGCCATTTGCCGAAGAATCCCGTCTCATAGCCCGCCCGCTGTAAGTATTGGGGGAAGAAAACACTAGTGTCGGTCACCAGCGACTGGTTGTCTACTACTTGGTGATGGTGGGAGTACTGCCCGGTAAGAATGGAGGCACGACTAGGAGAACACAATGAAGTAGTTACAAACGCATTCTGAATGTGTGTTCCCGCGGTGGCCATTTTGTCCATATTCGGGGTTTTTAAGAAAGGCACTTTACCGGTAAAGCCCATAAAATCATACCGGTGGTCGTCGCTTAAAATAAAAACTACGTTAACAGGTCTCGTGTTGGGTATCGCCTCCAACGACAAATTACGGTCTTGGAGCGTCCCTTGGCTGGGCTTTTGGTCACAAGAATTCAACAACATTATGAAGATCAGCCCGATAATGAGTCTTGGTATAGGTAAGGTTTTCATGGGTTCATTACTTAAATACCGTTTACTTTTAATTCAAATTCAGCTTCCAATCCTTTCGAAGAGCTAGGACCTACCATGACTTTGAAAGTGCCCGGCTCTGCTTGGTAAGACATGTCCCGGGTATAAAAGGCCAGGTCATCCGTAGTGATAGTAAATTCTACCTTCGCACTTTCGCCGGGTTTTAAGTTTATTTTTTTGAACCCTTTGAGTTCTTTCACTGGCCGGGTCACACTCCCCACTTTATCTGTGATGTACAGCTGTACGATCTCTCTACCCTCGTACGGACCAGTATTTGTAACCGTGACGCTTACCGGTAGAGATGCCCCTTCGGAGAGCTCATTTGTAGCAAGGTGCAGGTCAGCATAGTCAAAAGTAGTATAGCTTAGCCCGTGACCAAAGGGGTAAAGCGGTTCATTGGATACATCCAAATACCGGCTCGTATACTTATTTTGGGTATCAAAAGGTCTGCCCGTATTTTTCATACTGTAAAAAATGGGTATTTGACCAACATTCCTGGGAAAGGTGATGGTAAGCTTACCTGCCGGGTTATGGTCCCCGAACAGTACTTGGGCAATGGCTCTCCCCGCTTGGGTCCCCAAATGCCACGTATTTACGATCGCAGGCACATGGTCATGCATCCACTCGAGGGTCAAAGGCCGGCCGGCCATGACCAACACTACGATAGGCTTCCCTAGGGCTTGGATCTCTTCTAGCAAAGCCTGCTGTGCTCCCGGCAGTCCCAGCTCCGAACGGCTGGCAGCTTCCCCACTCTGGCCGAAATTCTCACCCAGTGCCATGACCACCACATCCGATTTTCGAGCCGCTTGGATCGCTTCTCGAAAACCTGGTCGGTCGTCACCCGTAAAACCGGCGCCACGAGCGTGGTGAAGCGTCACCCCGGGAGCAATTTCCTTCATCCCTTGCAGGAGGGTGATCACTTTGGTCTCATCACCAGCCACATGCCATGTACCCAGCATGTCTTTCTGATTATCGGCCAGCGGACCGATCAGCGCAATGGACCGCGTGGATTTTGATAGGGGGAGTAAAGGTGAATCGCCTACCTTCTCATTTTTAAGCAGCACGATCGATTCTTTGGCGGATAGGAGGGCGTGGTCCATCAGCTCTTGTGAAAAAAAGGTCTCCTGTTCACGCTGGGCATTTAAGTAGCGATAAGGATCATCAAACAGCCCGAGTTTGTACTTCATGGTGAGTACTCGCTTTACGTATGCGTCGAGCACTTTTTCGCTGATCTTACCTTCCCGGATCAGTTCGGGGATGTACTTACTGTAAATACCTCCCTGCATGTCCATTTCCACGCCGGCATTAAAGGCTAGGGCCACAGCCTCCTTTTCATCCGCCACTACGCCATGCGGGACCATCTCGTTAATGGAGGTATAATCCGTTACCACGAAGCCATCAAAACCCCATTCTTTCCTCAGTATCTCGGTCATCAAGTAATAACTCCCAGATGCCGGCACACCGTCTAATTCATTGAAAGAAGTCATAAGGGTGGCAGCCCCCGCGTCCAAAGCGGCTTTGTAAGGAGGCAAATAGGTTTCCCGGAGCACACGATCCGACATATCCACCGTATGATAATCACGACCTGCCTGGGCGGCCCCATAGGCGGCAAAGTGCTTTACGCATGCTAAAATAGTGGTAGGGTCTGCCAGGTCTTCGCCTTGGTGGCCGCGCACCTTGGCGGCCCCAATGAGACTGCCCAGGTACGTATCTTCACCGGCCCCTTCCGCTATGCGCCCCCACCGCGGGTCACGTGCGATATCCACCATGGGATTGAAAGTCCAGTTCACACCGGCAGAAGCCGCCTCTTTAGCAGAAAGACGAGCCGTTTTTTCTATGATATCCATATCCCAAGTACTGGCCTCGGCTAGGGGTATGGGAAAAGTAGTTTTATAACCATGTATAACATCTAAACCAAACAAAAGAGGGATGCCCAATCGCGTCTCCTCCACGGCCATCTTTTGCAGTTTCATGGAGTAGTCCACCGTATGAGCATTGAACAAATTCCCTGCCCTGCCGGCTTTCAGTTCGTCAATATAATCCTCCCGGAGCTGGGGGCCGGTAATCGTCCACCCGCTGGTGTACAGGGTGAGTTGCCCGGCCTTTTCTTCTACCGTCATCTCGTTGATCAATGAATCCAAGAAGATATGCATTTTGTCTTGTACCGAGGGGTCGGGGGTTTTAAAAGCACAGCTTGATAATACGATTAAAAATACTATGTAAGAATAAAATACTGTAGGTCTCATGAGTACGGTTTATCCATTATTTACTTTTTGAAAATAGCCAAGGCATAAGATCGGGCTCGGCAAAGGCTTTATCCCAACTGTTATGATTGGCCTCGGGGTAAAGTGAAAATTTGACCTGCCCCCCATGAGCTTGGATCGCTACTACCATCTGCTCCGAGTATTCGGGGGGAACTACATCGTCTTTTGCGCCATGAAATATCCAAAACGGTATCTTTTCCGCATATTGCCGGGCATTTTTGGGGTTTCCACCACCACAAATGGGAAATGCAGCTGCAAACATGCCTGGCCGGCGCCAGGCAAGCTCGAAAGTACCCATACCTCCCATCGATAATCCACCGAGATAGACCCTGTCTTGATCCACAAAAGGGAGCTGGTACAAGGAATCTACCAGGTGTACCAAAACCCCCATAGCCGGGCTAGGTTTACCTCCTTTTTTAAAACTGAATTGCCTTTTGCCATCTACCTTTTTAACAGCCCTCCTGGTCCACGCGTCATCTTCAGGACATTGCGGAAAAACTACAATGGCGGGGTACTGTGCCCGGTTGCCAGGTTGCAGGAAAAGCTTACTGCCATGTACCAGCTGTTTTTCGTTATCATCTCCACGTTCGCCGGCTCCGTGTAAAAAAAGTACTACAGGGTAATCCTTCGTGCGATCGAAATTTACCGGGTACAGGATACGATAGGGAAGTGTATCTTTTTTATACATGTGCATCGCCTTTTCAAAACCCGGGGTTGCTTGCGAAAAAGCTGGGTGTGCAAGGCCAATTATCAATACGCAAGTCACCCATACGGGAGCGAGTTTTATTACGGCAACTTCTAATAGGCTCATTGGTTTAGTAAAAATTGTGCTCATGAATTTCCAATTTTAGCTCCCATTAAGAATTATAAATTAGATCACCGGGACCAACGGACCGTTTCCTTTTGCAGGTCCCTGGCATTGCTACCCACCATCACGTGGAACTCGCCGGGTTCCCAATCATAGCGTATGGTTTGGTCGCCTGTAGCGGGATCATAAGTATAGAATGCAAGGTCATCGGTAGTCACGTCAAAGGTCACCGTTTTTGTCTCCCCAGCTTCGAGTTCTATTTTTTGGAAATTTTTAAGCTCCTTTACCGGTCGCGTAGTGGAGCCTACCAGGTCGCGGATATAAAGCTGTACTATTTCTTTGCCTTTCACCTCGCTGCTGTTGGTCACAGGAACAGAAACCTCCAGTTGTTCATCTCCTTGAAGCCCTGTACTGCTTACTTCCATTTTCCCATAGGTAAAAGAGCTATAGCTTAACCCGTAACCGAAAGGAAAGAGGGGCTCATTAGGTACATCCAAATAATTGGACCTGAACTTTTGGAACCACTCCCCTTCCAGCGGGCGCCCCGTGTTTTTGTGGTTATAAAAAATGGGTACTTGCCCAAGATTCTGGGGGAAAGTCATAGTTAGCTTCCCGGAAGGATTCACGTCCCCAAAGAGTACATCAGCTATGGCAGCACCCGCTTCGCTACCCCCAAACCATACATTAAGGATAGCGGGGACATTTTCAGTTTCCCATTTTAGCGCTAGTGGCCGTCCTGTGAATAGTACCAGCACCACGGGCTTTCCTGTAGCTAGCAAGGCCTCGAGCAAGCGGCGTTGGTTAGCAGGCAGGTCAATGTTACTACGGCTTGCGCTCTCGCCGGACATTTCAGCTGCTTCTCCTAATGCAGCCACCACAACATCCGTTTTTTTGGCTGCTGCCACGGCTTCTCTTATCATATCTTTCTCGGGCCGGTCATCGCGATAGGTAGGTTTGCCGAAAACGCTCACCCGTGCTTCTAGCTGGGGGTCATCCACCACATTGGCGCCTCTAGCTGATATCCAAGTGACACCGGGACCTGCTACTTCTTTCATACCCGCCATTAAGGATACTGATTTGGAATAATCAGCTGCCACACTCCAGGTCCCGGCCATATTTTCCTTGTTATCTGCCAGCGGACCCACGAGCGCTATGGTGCCTTCCTTCTTTAGGGGAAGAATGTTTTCATTTTTAAGCAACACAAACGATTCTGCTGCCACTTGGCGAGCCACCTGTCGATTTTCTTGGGTAAAGATCTCGGTTTCCGAGCGGGTCTTATTACAATATTTATAAGGATCATCGAACAGGTCTAGCTTGTATTTCGCCTCCAAGATCCTCCGGCAGGCTGCATCGACCTGTGCTTCCATGATATTCCCTTCTTCTAGGGATTGTTTTAGCGTGGTAATGAACCCTTCTCCCACCATATCCATATCGATCCCCGCATCCAAGGCCAGCGCAGAAGAGGCCGTGAGGTCCCCCATGCCATGGGCCGTCATTTCGTTGATGCCCGTGTAATCACTCACCACGAAACCCCCGAAGTCCCACTGGTTACGCAATACTTCGGTCATCAGCCACCTGTTACCTGTAGCGGGTATACCGTCTACCTCGTTAAAGGCAGCCATGACACTTCCCACCCCGGCATCTACCGCACCTTTGTACGGGGGAAAATAATCATTGTACATCCTGAGCCGGCTCATATCGGTAGTGTTGTAATCCCTACCGGCTTCGGAAGCCCCGTATAAGGCAAAATGCTTGACACATGACATCATGGTATTGTTTTGGGAGAGGTCCTCCCCTTGGTAGCCGCGTACCATAGCCTTCGCGATCTCCGCACCCAGGTAAGGATCTTCCCCCACGCCCTCCGCGATACGTCCCCACCGCGGATCGCGGGAAATGTCTACCATGGGGGAGAACGTCCATGCTATACCGTCTGCCGTGGCTTCTTGTGCGGCAATACGTGCGGAGCTTTCGATAAGCTCTATGTCCCAGGTACAGGAGAGCCCTAATGGTATGGGGAACACCGTCTTGTACCCATGGATAACATCCATACCGAAAAGGAGCGGGATCCCCAGGCGGCTTTCTTCTACCGCAACCTGCTGTACCTGGCGGATCTTATCCACGCCTTTAATATTGAAAAGCCCTCCTACCTTCCCTTCTTTGACCTTGGGAACAATGCCCGTATTCGTAGTTAGCCCGGTATTAATATCCCCTGCTCCCGGTAAATTAAGCTGACCCAGCTTTTCTTCTAAGGTCATGAGGTTGATCAAGGAGTCGATTTTGGTATCATAAGGGCTAACCAGTTCCTTTTCACCCGGTGAGGAACAAGAAAACACACAAAGACTGAATAGGGCTAGAAAAAATGGGTTGTACTTCATAGAGTTAGATTGATTCTTTTGGGTTTTGTTTATCATTCGGCTTTAATGACTTTTGATCGTTTTGAAACCCCGTTTTCGTTGAAAGCTTCAATGGAAAAGTAGTAGGTTTGGTCGGTGTTGAGGGATCTCAAGTTGAGTGTGGTTTCCCCGTACACCATCCATGAGCTGTAAAGCTTAGTCGGGGCTATTCCCCAATACACGTTGTAGCCTTGGCTACCAGGCTGATCACTCCAAGAGATGGTAGCTTCACGCCTATCGGATCTCCTTTTCGCTTCCAAATTTTTTACAGCACCTGGTAGTTTGCCCATGCCTTTACCAAAGATGCGCAGGCCGGATATGGACAGGGCAGGAGTGGGCACATGAATATTTCTAAATCGAACAAAACGTACGTTGAACGGTTTGTGCAGCTCTACATAATCATTGGGAACATCGTTGTAGTTTTCGGACTTATCGACTAAGGTTTTCCAATTATTCCCATCTTCAGACCCTTCGATAACATACCGGTGATAGAGCCCCGGGATCTTCCCGTAAAGACCGGATTCATGGTCGTGATAGTTGACCTGGACAGCAAAAACCTGTGAGAGGCGCTGCAGGTCTATCTCGAGCCATTCGCCAGAACCATTACTTTCCGCTAGCCAAAAAGTTTTGATATTTTCATCGGTGACATGTTGGGCATCAAAGCCCTTTTTTGAAGAAGAGCTTTTCACGGGCTTGTTATGGGAAAGTAGCATCCACCCGGTAAACTCCCCGGGACGACCCGGGATGCCAGGGGCATAATGCGGATAATCCCCAAAGGCGGTGTTGACATACATCATACCATCATCATCAAAATAAGTGGGAAACATGCTAATGCGTCGCTCCCAACCGATACTTACCGCTACCGCGGCGGTAGCGAAGTGCCAATATTGATCCTGTGGTCCTAGTACGGTACTCCCATGTCCCGCCCCGTTGGCAAATCCACCGGGCTTGTAAGATACGGGGTTATTTGGAGCATATGTGTAAGGACCTAACGGGTGATCACTGGTATAAACACCGTCTCCATACACATTAAATTCTGTGCCGGGCGCGGCGTATTGCAGATAATATTTCCCCTTGTGTTTGGTCATCCATGGGCCCTCGATATATCCGCCTAGGACGGTGTCCATGTGGTTCTCACCGAACCGCTCCCACCCATGCCGGTGGGGATCGAGGTTGAACAGCTCTACCGTCTCGCCAGGGCGGAATCTTTGGGCCTTATCAAGCCTTTTTACCCGTATGGGAAATTTATTAGATGAACCCCAGAACATGTAAGCCGCACCATCGTCATCAATGAACAGGGCAGGATCCTGTAGCTGGTTCAAGATCGCAGGAGTAGCTTTCCACTCTCCTTTTTTGGGGTTATCCGTGTAAAGTATGCTCATAGAGCCACTTGGGTTACCCGCCACGTACAGGACAGAATCTTTATAGTTGTGAGCGGCAGGGGCGTTACTTCCTTGGAAGTACCAGTTTTTGGGCTCTATGAAATCCCAATTAAGTAAATCCGTGGAATGCCAATACCCCATAGATCGTGTTACAAACAGGTAATACTCATTGCGGAATTCCACTACGGCAGGATCTGCCCCGGACCGGTAAGAGAGGTCTTTGTGGGCATTGTAGATCATGTACGTGTAATCCAAGTTAATAGGGTTACAGTACGTTTGGGCCTGGGTATCTTGAGCATTACTTTTTAAAGACAAGAGGACCATCAAAACCATAGAGGACCACGCCTTCATTTCCCTGTAGAAAGCCAAGAAACATGACGTATGGGGGTATATCATTTTTTTATTCTTTATCATAACTAAAGCCGAGTTTCTCCAGTCCCTGTTGGATCTCCGGGGCTGACATAAACAGGTTCCATATAAGCCCGGTACGATGATTTTCGATCATAACAGGGATAGGTCCTTGGTCTATGGCCAAATACCGGGGCAAGGACCAGTTATGCTCGAAACTAAAAGCGTCATACGGCCCATATTCCCCCACAAGGCTATCTGCCTCTTGGTATAAGAATTTAAGCATCGCCATGCTTTCTGCAGGGGTATAAGGGAAAGACGATAGAGCCGCGGTGGGAGATATGACGCCTAGATCGCGATCCGGTCTATGCCCGGCATAGCCCTTTAAGGAATAGCTCGAAGTAAGCCCCCAGCACGATCCTCCATAGCCTTCAAACTGGTGGGGGTTGGCCACGCAGTGTTTGTAGTGAATAAGGGCATGATTACGGTTCAGTTTCCAATAATCGGCGTATTGATCCTTTAAGCCTTTGGGGTTGAGACCGAGGTAGGAATAATGCGCCCAAAATAGTGGTCCCACCGGGGAGTTATTTGTCTCGTAGTGGTTCAGCTCCGTTTCCAGCCCGTAATACGAGGTATCTTGAGCAATGATACCTCCACGTGCCCAACCCTCATGGTACACCACAGGTTCTATGGGATGGGTTGGTGAAGAAGCCGCCAACACATACATGATAAGGCACTCATTATATCCACGCACATCGAAGTCCATCTCCCAACCATAGTTCGGCGACCAATGCCAATACAGCACTTCCTGGCCTCCTTGGGTGTGCCAATCAAACTCTATATTTTCCCATAATGTGTTGATCCTTGCCGCCAGTTTGGCTTCTCCGGGGCTGTTTTTGTCCAGGTATTGTCTCACGGAGAGTAGTCCTGCGGCCAAAAAAGAGGTCTCTACCAAGTCCCCGCCATCATCTTTCTTGCTGAAAGGGTACACCTTCCCCGTAGGACCATCCCACCAGTGAGGCCATACACCATGGAAGGTATCGGCATTCTCTAGGAACCCAATGATCTTTTTCAATCGTTCCACGCCTTGCTCACGGGTTATAAACCCTCGCTCTATACCCACAATAATGGCCATTAGCCCAAACCCGGACCCACCCGAGGTAACGATGTCTTTGTCGTGGTTAGGATAAATGTTATCCATATGTAACCTTTCCCTAGCCATACCGCTGACGGGCTCTGCGCCATCCCAGAAATATTGGAAGGTTTGATATTGCACAAGGTTTAACAGCGAATCTTCCGACAGGGAGCCGTTTCCCACGGAAGTGTTAGTGTCTGTATTGCTGGCAGGACCGCAAGAAGCGATAAGACCACTGATGGCTAAACAAGAAATATACAGGTTTATTTTTCTCATAAGTCGTTATGAATTGAAGTATTTACTTGCAATCTAGGCATGTTCTTCTTACGAACAGGTTTCGAGTTGGGCTCTATCCCTACGGCCTCCTGTCCTATCCTTTTGGCTTGGAATGAGCCACGTTCATACAGCTTTTGGCGGTAGGTTTGAGACATCCCGTGAAAAAACAAAAGTACATCTAGTCGTATGATCATAATGATATCAATAAGAGGTAAACCCGAGCTTTTCTAACCCGGTGACAATTTCATTATTATCCATAAACAGCTCCCATAACAACCCCGTACGATGATTTTCGATCATGATAATAATAGGGCCCTGGTCTATGGCCAGGTACGAATCCGCCGTCCAATTTTCTGTAAGGTTGAACGCATCATAAAATCCATATTCTCCCCACAGTCGGTCTCCCAGCAAATAATAAAAATGCCGGGTAGCCTCCATAGATTCTACCGGGGTGTAGGGAAAAGAGCTGATGGCCGCCGTAGGAGTGATCACTCCCAAGTCATTCGCGGGGGAGTGGGCTGAATAGCCGCCGGGACTATCACTGGCCGTAAGTCCCCAGCAATCCGAGCTATAGCCCACATGGTCCAAGGGGTTATCAATACAGTAGGCGCGGTTGATCCGGGTATGGTTTATGTTTTGTGTCCAGTAGTTAGCATACTGGTCTTCGAGCTGGCGAGGGTCTAGCCCTAAGAATGAATAATGGCTGAAGAACAACGGACCTCCAAGCCGTGGGCCTAGTGGCAGGGGAATCTCGTAAAACTCCTCTCCGCTGCTCATTCCACCCGCCCGGGCCCAGCCGTTATGGTACACTTCCACATCGATAGGGTAGGTAGGGGAAGCCGCCGCCAGTATGTAAACCATGAGCGACTCATTCCACCCGCTGATCTGCAGGTTCTTTTCCCAACCGACGTTGGGTGACCAATGCCAATACAGCACATCTTGCCCGTTTTGGGTAAACCAGCTCCATTCTACCGCTTCCCATAGGTCAGTGATCTTATTTTTTATGGCCAGCTCTTGTGCATCCGTAGCCTCCAAGTATTGCCGAGCGGCCAGTAGCCCTTGGATCATAAAGGCTGTTTCTACTAGGTCGGCCCCATCATCTTCCGGATCGAAGGGGATGGTCTCCCCGGTGATACCATTCATCCAGTGTGGCCATGCGCCATGAAAGCGGTCGGCGGTTTCTAAGAAATTAACGATGGTTTCCAGCCGGTCCACACCTTCTTGCCGGGTAATGAACCCACGTTCTATCCCAACGAGGATGGCCATGACCCCGAAACCGGACCCACCAATAGTGACTAAGTCACCGGAAGTATTCCGCTCCCGGGCCAGTCCGCTGGTGGGATGTGCAAAGTCCCAGAAGTATTTGAAAGTTTGCTCCTGCACTAGGTTGAGTAGTTCTTCATCGGTCACTTCCGGGAATTTGAAGGTAGGGTCTATTTCTGTGTAGAACTCTTGGGCGTAGCCAGCGAAACGCTCACCGTTGGCTCCCACGAGGTTGTCAGAAATTGACAAGACGAACCGCGAGACAGGCGGTAAGCTTGGATCCACGGAAACCGACACTTCGTTGGCCGGATCTAGTTGCGTAAGTACAAGGGGTACCCCTCGACCAATGGTGATGCTACTGGATAAGCTCTCCATGTCCACTGTGGCCGAAAATGTCAAGTTAAGGTCCAATGATCTTGGCACATCGGTCACCCGCCCTTGATCTAAGGCTTCTTTTCCTCCAAAAGTGACGGATAAAAGTTGTAGGCCTACCGCTTGCGTTTTAAATGAAAAAGAAGCCCCTGGAAAAGAAGCGCCTGTTGGAGAAACCAGGTCTGCTGAAATGTCTAAATGATGCGATGTATTTGCTCGCAACGTTTCCGAGGGAGTGATCACAAAACCAAGCCCCTGGCTTTGCGCCAGGGTAAAGCCTAGCGCCTCTGTACCCCTTCTTAATGTAATTGCCGCTTGCAGGTCTTCCAAACGCACTTCTGTGGAGAAGCTGATTGAAATGTCTTGATCGATCGGGACATTCTCTAAGAGTTGATTCTCGGACAAATCCAATACGCCAATGGAAACGGAAGTAATTACAAACCCCCGTGATCTAACCTCTCCATCATCTTCTCCACAGGCAATAAGAAGGAAAGCTAAGTATAATATGTAAAGAGATTTTCTCACAATTTAGATTGCCGGTTCTTCCCTGTCGTAGGAAGAACCGGTGAAGATTAGATCTAAAAACTCCATTAATAGCGAATTATCCTTTCCCTAATTTGGATTATTGGCGTTAAATAAAGCCAAGACCTCGTTAGCAGAAATGACCCGATCAAATATTTTGATTTCATCGATCTCACCTGTCAAGTAACTTGCCCAGGGCTGTGAGCCTGTGGCCGAGGTGGAGCTAGGATCAGTTTGGAATTGAACACAACCTATTATAAGGTTCTCTGCATCTTGAAATGCCAAGTTGTCGGTCCAGTTTGCCGCTATGGTCGTCATGACCTCTCCGTTGATATAGTATCTAAACAACTTTGCCTCATTATCATATGATAACACATGATGGCTCCATCTATTAAAAATATTCGGCTGGTCATTCACATTGGCAATCCAGGTTTCTGAATCATCATTAGTCACGTGCAGCCTCATGTCTGCCCCGTCCACGGGGTTACTGTTGTTTTCAACGAAAACATCAATGTTTCCCCAGAAGAGATTGCTGTTGGACAAATTGACTAAGCCCAAGATACCGTCAATCTGTCCATTTTCGTCAGCGTCGATGAAATCAGCAAATGTCCAAAAAGACAATGTAAAGCTTTCTAGACCTGCAATTTCCTCATTCGCAGGAAATATAAGGTAAGAACGGTTTTCCGCATTAAATTCCACAGCTTCGCCAAATACACCATCCACAAAGCCAGGGTCTCCACTTGGAGATGCAAAAGTTTCACTTATGATGTCCTCGAATTCTTCTCCTTCAAAAGGCATATAAAATATTTCACCTTCCAATGGGAAGTACTGATTCGTTAAGAGAAAATCAACAGTCTCTGTAACCTGTTTTCCGGTAAGGTCAGTTGCGGTGATCTCCACCGAGTAGTTCCCAACCGCAACAGACTCAATGAGTATGGTTTCTCTTAGATTCCTGTAATCTACAAATGCGTCATAGGAACCTACATTTGTACCATTAAAGCTTACAGTCACATTACCTAATTCAATATCGTCGCTTACACTGAAAGTAATCTCCAGGTCTGATTCCACCTGTGTAAAAGGCATAGCTACTGTGTCCGTTAGGGATGTGATGGAAATAGTAGGAGGATCTTGGTCGGGGCCCGGTTCCACTGCGTTTATGTCATCTATGTACCCGTCGTTACAAGCTAATGTCATAATGACCAGCACGGCTAAATATTTGGATATCCTCATTTTATTATCGATTTAACTGGGGTAAAAGATCTACTTGTTCTGTAGGATAGGGCAAGAAACGGTCATTCGATGGATCGTATACCTTTCCACCTTCGTTCAATTCGCCGGTCCTACCGTGCCGGACCACGTCCGCAAAACGAATGCCCCACTCCATGGCAAACTCTGCATATTTTTCATTTAAGACATCATCGAGTGTTACGTTGGCAAGCGGGTCCATATTTGCTCTTTCCCGCACCAGGTTCACTGCTTCCAATGCTGAAATAGAGGTAGAGCTCGCTCCACTCACCAGCGCTTCAGCATGCATTAAAAGCACTTCAGCATACCGGATCACAATAAAGTTTTTACCAGCATTAAAACGGGTCACCTCGTCGCTTATCTGGTTGGTGGGCAATACGTGCTTGCCACTATGAAAAAGCGCCCGGTTGTGATTACCAAAGCCATCTCCATCTCTTGTAAACACGGCAGCATCTCCTGAAGGAGTAGAACTTACCGTAGTAAAATTGGGTAAGTCAGTATACCCTAGGTCTTCTAACGCCTCCACACCATTCGGGGTGAACAGTACGGAAGTTTCCAACCTAAGAAAATCCCCCCTATCCAACATAAACTCTATATACTTGAAAGTGGGTTCCCAAAACCCCCACCCGGCTTGCACACCTTCTACGGCAGGAAACCACCCAACACCTATGGGGCCATAAAAATTGTATAAATGATTAAAATCATCTATAGCGGTGCTTTGGCTGCCAAGGTCAGAATACTGGAACTCCAAAAGAGTCTCATCATTTAGCTCTCCGGGCATTTTGAATAGGTTGTAGTAATCACTTTCTAAGGAAAACACTCCACTTTGGATGATCTCCGAAGTGGCGTTGGCCACCTCGGTATAGTTTTCCAAATCCAAGTTAGCCATAGCTTTCACTGCCAGCGCAGTATATCTTGTTACACCACCGGGAATGTCGGTCCGCTGGTTGGGCCGCATATTAGAAAGACCGGGTAGAGCCTCGTCCATAAGGTCGGAAATGTATTGCAAAACCTCCGCACGTTCGGTGACCGGTAAGTTCTCGAAATCGACAGGGCTAGAGGAATTAGGGATCAAAATGTCACCCCAAAGCCTTACCAGTTGCAACAAATCAAACCCGATCATCACCTTTATCTCTGCGATGTACTGGTTACCCAACGTTTGATCCTCTATGACCAGGTTAATATTCTCAATCTCTTCAATGTTCAGGTAATGCGTCGTTATAATATCGGAGTAAAACTCATTCCATGTGGCATTAAAAAACCACCAAGAGGGGTCATAATTATAATCGTCCAAAAAGCCCATTTCGGGTTGATCTGCCCCACCTCCCTTGTTCACATCATCCCCTCTTATGGCAATGGTGGGATGGACCTCCCAGCCCAGTCTATATAGATCTGCATAACTGCTCACCAAGATCTCCAATTGGCCTTCAGCACTTATTTCATTTCCTAAGGGAAAATTTTCTAAAGGTTCGTCCAGTTTATCATCACATGAAGCGAAAGATGTTAACACCAATCCAATGATCAACGTATGTTTCAAAAACTTCTTAGCTTTCATAAGTATTGAATTAAATGTTTTTTTAAAGTTGTACGTTAAGTCCAAAGGTATAAACCGCCGGCACCGGGTAGGTTTGCCGGTCCACGCCATTCACCACTTCAGGGTTAAACCCGTTGTAATCGAATATAGTGAGAGGCCGTTCCGCGGTAATTGATACGGTGGTCCGGGGAAGCTTCAATCCTAGCACCTCTTTGTTGTCAAAGAGATAGGATAGCCTTACATTTTGGACCCTGAAATAATCTCCATCTTCAAGCAAAAATTCGTTGAGTATGCTATTGTTGTAAGATTTCCTGTAGCCTGCAGCGGAAGGATATTCATTGGTGGACCCGGCCTCTGTCCAAAAGTTATTGGCAAGGTCCGCATCAATGTTCGTGTCCTGGGTAAAAATGATCTCCCCTCTTTTGCGGTTCATGATCGTATTGCCTCCCTGCCCCTGTAAGTAAGCAGAGAACGAAAATTGTTTATAGGTCACCCCAAGATTAACACCAAAAGTGTACGAGGGAAGGAACGACCCAAGGAATACACGGTCATTTGCGTCAATTACCCCGTCGCTATTCTGATCACGGAAGAAAAAGTCTCCCGGTATGATATCATTGTCGGTAATGAATGCTTCCGTGTACCCGGAGTTTGTGATCTCGTTCTCTGTCTGGAAAACACCCACGATCTCGTACCCATAAAACTCGTTTACCGCAGATCCAACTTCCGAACGTTGGCGAAAAGCATCCGACCCCCTGAGCAAGAAGGGTTGATCGCCCACGCTAAGGACCTCGTTATCCAATGTGGCCAGGTTTGCTGAAATGTTGTATGACAGGTCCGAATTAACCTGGTCTGACCAGCTTAGTAAGATCTCTACCCCTTGGTTCCTGATAGCCCCGGCGTTTCTCCTGGGCTCTTCTCCTGTTCCGCGTTGTTCCACATTCAGAACGGCATCTTCCGTATCCCTCCTGAAAACGTCTGCTTCCAGTGAAAGCCGGCTATTTAAGAATCGGGCTGTAAGGCCTATGTTGGTCTCTTCCACGGTCTCCCACCGGTCGATGATGTCAAAGACGTTATCAGGCTGTACACCTGTTACCAACTGGTCGTTTATGGGTACGCTGATTTGCTCAAAAGTGGTTTGCCCTATGGCGGGAGCTACATCGTCGTTCCCCATTTGTCCCCAGCCTGCTCTAACCTTAAGGAAATCTATGCCGGGCACATCGAAAAACGCTTCGTCCGTTACTACCCATCCCCCACTTATGGTAAAGAAGTCTCCCCACTTTTCCTGGAATTTATTCGTTCCATCCCTTCGATAGGACCCGGATAAAAGATACCTGTTCTTATAACTGTAGGAAACCCTACCGAAGTAGGAGGATCCAAACTCCCTAGCCCCTGTGTCAAACGTTTCGTCTACGTTGATCTCCGACCCGTCAGGAATGTACCATGTAGACTCATCATCCCGGTCAATGGTGCGGATGTTCACGCCACGCGCTTGTACGCCTTCCATTACCTCGCTACGGAAAGAATACCCTGCCGTAACGTCCAGGCTATGATCTCCAAAGAGCTCCCGGTACGTAAGGATGTTATCCGAGATCTGGTTATAATCCCGGTTATTTATCCGGGTCAGCTCATTTCGGGTTGCAAGTACACCATCGCTGAAATCAAAGTTAACATTCCGGGTTACAATGTTTTGGTAAAAGTAATTGTAAGAGGTCTTAAAGGAGAGTTTGTTGGGCACTAACTCTATATCTGCATAAAAATTACCGATGATCTTTCCTATGTTATTCCGGTCGTCGTTATTCTCGATGACGAAAAAAGGATTTTGCCTACTCCTATACCCGATCGTCTGTGCATTGCCATGTCGAATAGGGTCGGCCGCGGTGTTCAACTCATCAAATACCGGGAGCGTAGGTACCGCAAAATACGCCTGGAACCATGCGGCATCGTCTGCAAGGAATTGCGTGGCATTGCTCAATGTTACGTTACCCCCTACGGTAAGCCAGTCCGTAGCGATCGCATCCACTTTAGCCCTGAAGTTTAACCGTTCATAGCTGTTACGCATATGATCCATGAGCCCATCTTGCTCAAAGTAGCTGGCGCCTACAGAATACCTGGCCTGTTTTGTGCCCCCGGTAATGGTCAACGAATGGCTTTGGATGGGCGCTGCATCCCGGATGATCTCGTTGTACCAATCTGTATTTGTGACCGGTAGGTTAGGGTTGACGCGGCTCCGGCCAAACCTGCCAATGGCATTGTCAATGAGCTCCAGTTCACTGGTCTCCCCGGTTTGCCTAATGTAGTTGGCAAATTGTTCTGTATTGGCCATTTGCAGGACATCTTGCGCTACCTGTACCCCGTAATAGCCGTCATAGGTGATCTGTGTTGCTTGCTCAAAATCACCGGACTTTGTTTCTATGAGGATAACCCCATTAGCGGCGCGTACACCATAGATAGCGGAGGCGGAGGCATCTTTCAATACGGAAATACTGGCAATGTCCGCGGTGTTAAGGAAATCGATGTTGTCTACAAACATCCCATCCACCACAAAAAGTGGGCGTGCCTCGTTATTTGTGTTAAGGTCATTATCGGTAAATCCTCCAAAACCCCTGACACGCACTTCCGGGGCCGCGCCGGGCGCTCCATTATTTACAATTTGAAGACCAGGCACTCGTCCCTGTAATGCCTGCATGGCATTGCCGGTGGGCGTTTTCACTATTTCTTCGGGGTCAACCGTGGATATGGCCGAAGTGAGCTCTCTCACCTCTTGGGTACCGTAGCCTACCACCACTATTTCCTGCAGCTCGTTGATGTCTATCATTAATGTTACATCTATCAAGCTTCGATTGCCTACTTCCACTTCTTGGGTGGAATAGCCTACAAAAGAAAAGACAAGGTTCTCTTCTCCTTCTAAAAGCTCGATACGATAGTTCCCATCAAAATCCGTTGATGTACCACGAGTTGTGTTTTTGATGAGCACATTCACCCCGGGAAGGGGAGAGCCGTCGTCTGAAGAAGTGACCTTACCCTCCACCGTTTTTTGTGCCATGGCATCATTCACCACAAGGATCATGGGCAGAAGTAACGCCAAATAGCATAGTAAAGATTTGTTCATACCATTAGGGTTTGGATGTTAATAAACTTGATTAAATAGGTCTTGACGTTTAGAACGCCGAGGTAATGGTAGGTCAATTCGAGGCCGGAAAGCAAAAAGCGAGGTATAATTCGATCAAAAAACTGGCTAGAAACGGTGTTTCTAAGATCAAAATATCACGCTTTACTAGCATTAAAAAAATGCCTATTTAGCTGCAATAAACAACGAAAACGTTTGCATGTATCGCTTTAATCACAAAGATACGGAAAATGGCGGTCAAGCGGGTAGAAGAAGGCCAGGAGGTAAGGCAAACGCATCTAAGTTTTCCTAGTGAATTTCTGACTGTTTTAAAATAACTACCTCTTAAACGTTATGCTTACTTCCTGGCATCGTCATTCCTCGCGGCCCCGTGCGTTGGGATAGGCGTGACAAGGAATCTACGAAGTTGCAAAACGAAAACCTGGCACACTCACAAAAAGGCCGTTCAGCAGCATAGCTGGTTCGGGCTCTCCCATATCTCACTAAGTTAAATATAATTATGCGGTCAGCGATTTTTTCTAATCCCGTTCTTAAAGTCGGCAGTTGGCAACGAGCAATCGGCAACCCCTTATTTTTTTGCCTACTGCCCTTTGCTGATTGCCAAACTGATCAATACCTCGAACATAGCTCATCCTGTGCTCGATATGTCATTTGAGGTGTGACATGACACTAATGCGCATTACGCTACGCTAAATGCGTACTTATCGTAGCATAGGATTTGTAATCCGGGCGTTCTCGTTTACGACCAACGAGCAAAGTAGACCTGCTTAATCCTCCGTGGGAGTCTCCAAAATAGGAAGTAAACATCAAACGAGTAGTATCCCAATTATGTTTGGCGGCTAAAGTGAATGTTTCGAAGCGCATTACAAATGCGCGGGATGTAAAGCGATTTACGACCGAATGCGTTGAAGATGGGCACGCTTTATAAAAGCGCACCAGGTGGAGGCGTTTGCTATTAATGTGAGAAGGACAACGACAAGGTCGTTTTTTTAACCGCAAAGAGCTTAGGGCATCATTAAAAATTCAAGTGGCGTGTGGAGGGGGGACATCCAGAAACAGCGCGGCACATTTGAGGGTGGTGGGTAAGCGGCCTATAGGGGCTGGATAGCGCGTTTTGCGGGGAAAATGGGCTTGGTTGCTGGCGCCTTTTTCTTTTGGTTCGTTTTCTTTTGGGCGGGCAAAAGAAAATGAACACGGACT
>JANQLQ010000322.1 GCA_028280565.1 Fulvivirga sp. | reverse complement strand
GCTTACCCACATGCCTCAAATGTGCCGCGCTGTTCCTGGATGTCTCCCCTCCACACGCCATTTGAATTTTCAATGGTGCCCTAAGTATTCTACCCGGATGACATCAAAGTGATAAAGGGTTATCGAGTGAGCGCGGGTCAGAAGGTAAATCCCACGGTTACGGTGACCCTGGTATTGTCGTTTTCTATTGTTGCGAGTTGGGAATAAGGATAAGGCCCAACTAGCGACTCTGGGCCATTTACACTTACAACGGCCAGGTCTAAGTAAAACTCCTTTTTTCGAATCCCTGCGCCGAAAGAGATGTGCTGTTCTTCCTCGTCGACATCGTTATCGATACCATCACCAAGTAAAGCAAAACCACCCCTGATCCTAAAAATATCATACCTGTATTCAGCGCCTACCCGGTAGTTCAAGGTTTGGTTAAACCTGTTGATATCTTGATTTTCTTCTCCAAAAGAAATACCGTCATCAGCCCCTGATAAACGACCGCCACTGAAATCTGCATATTCTACTTCGGTAGTAATGAAACCGTTCTTGTTAAAAAAAAATGTCGCGCCCCCCCTCATCCTTGCGGGTGTGGTAATGTTGTAATCAAATTCTACGAAAGTAAACCCGCTAGTAAAGAATTGTCCGTCGGTAAACTGGGCGCTTAGATCTAGCTCACGTGTCTGGGAGACACTGTAATAGGTAGGAGTGGTGTAGGTAAGCCCCAGTAGCAACGGATTCACCGGGCGAACGATCACCCCAAAGGTACCATTTATGCCTATCCCATTTTGTTCAAAGACATCCGTGACCCTCAGTTCACTTAGGTCGGTTTCTGTAGGCCGCTCTGTAAAAATTCGTTCTACATCTTTGCTGAAATTAGCAATGCCCAATCCTACTCCTAAGTATAATTTATCATCATAATTAGCTCCGTATGAAATATTGAACTGGGAACTGGCACCGGTTACATCAATAGTTTCTTGATGTAAGCTCGGAAACTCTTCATCAGGCACTGCGGGGATATCCGTTCCTTCGATATATACATTTCGGTCTGCTATTAATTCATTGGTATTGTCAATTCTAAAAGTATCCGTAACACCAATGTCAAAAGCTAATTCCGCTAAATCACTAAAAAACTGTACATTAGTTCCGTTCAATTCTGTGTCGAAAAGCGCTGATTCAAAAAAATCTATGGCTGTCCCATTGTTAAACCTAACGTTGGGGTCAGCCGGGAACAGCTCTGCAAAAGTATTTCCTACATATTCAGCACTCCGTTGGAAGTCGGCCATACGGTTTAAACTAATCCCAAAGGATTGACCCTTCCATTTACCTCTACTTCTGCCACTTTTGATAACACCCCCTAAGTTGGGAATGTTAATATTGAGTTTAGAGGCGTCTGTGGTAGTTCCCAGGTAGGTAGATGATGAATTGACTCCATTGAACTGGGTGCTGAAAGAAAACTCCGAGCGGTTGAAAAAGCCTAATCCCGCAGGATTAGTGGATGCGGAACTAATATCCCCTCCAATAGCCGTTTGAGCTCCTCCCAGGCCTAATACTCTTGCGCTTCCTCCATTGTTGATACGGGTCAGATCAAATACTAAACCGGGTAAATCCGCCGCATCTTGTGCCTTAACGGACAGGCAAAATCCTACCATGCTTATAAAAATAAGCTTTAATGAGTTTTTCATGCCGTTGGAATTAGCTGGCGCCTTGGTGAATTTAGTTAGTTCCTTCTTCTAGATGATGATGAACTCCTAGATCCCCCAGAGGACCTTCCTGAACTGCGGCTAGGACTGGAATAACTACTGCTTCGGCTACGGTATCCGGAATTATAACTGGACGACCTTGACCTAGAGCCGCTTGAAGGCCGGCTATAGCTACTTGAACGAGTAGAACTTGGCCTGCTGTAGCTACTGGATCTTGATCGGCTTGAGTTGTTTCCATAGCTTGAATTCGATGATCTACTTCTTGCACTGCTATTACGGTAAGATCGTGAGTCTCGAGAGTAATTGGAAGAAGACCGTGTGTTGCGACTATTGCTATAACTTGATCTCGAATTATTTGCCTGTCTTACCGTCCCCTCGTTATTATTAGATTGTGATCGCCGATAGAACCTACTCTGACTTGCTTCACTACGCGATCGAGAGGCCCTAGACCCAGAAGAATAATTGGTACGACTACCTTCACTGGCATACCTTGTTTGGTTGCTCGCAACACGGCTGCTAGACCTTCGATCCGTCGGGGTATTCGTATATCCCGGTGTGCTTCGACTCCTGGAACCATTATTAGTATTGGTAGCTACCCTGGAGCCCCCAACACCTCTACGGACAGTCCTATTACTCCTCGTTTCATAGTTATTGATCAATACTACGTTATTTCTAAAAGGGGAAGGGCAGAAGAAAGGATCGTAGAACCAAGGATCATAGAAGCCCATGCCTCCCCTGAACCATGGATTAAAGAAGGGATCATGGAATCCCCAAGGATTACCCCAGCCATAACCGATGCCAAAGCCGGTATTCCACCGGTTCCAGGAATTCCAGCCCATGCCTATGTTCACATTCCACCCCGGCCTGAACCGATTCCATCCGAAAGACGGCCCCCAGAAAGGATCAAACGCAGCACCACGTGCCATGAACGGATCGTTCCACATCAAGTCCCTGCTATCTCTAAAGTAGGTAGTATTGCCAAACCGGTCTCTCACGACCACATCAGCATCATTCATAACACCTGTCCCGTTTTGGGCCTGGGCATTATAGTTTTCATTAAAATATTCGTCTTCTGCGTAGGTTTGCCCCTTGTCACTTTCCTCCTGGTCGGCTTTGTACTTGGCCAGGTATTCCGGGTTGACATTTTTCTGAGAATAGCTTTCTTCTGGGTCAATGGTTACTGACTCCTCTATCTTTTGAAGCTTGAAATTCTCTTTAGCCACCTTTTTTTCTTTATCCACCCTATCCTTAGGGCTGAAGTACATGTCATCATATTCAGCCGTTTGGGCGGATGCTGTGGATAAAACTGCGCCTAGCGCTAGTGTGACCAAAATGTATGTTTTATAGTTAGTTTTCATGGGGTACCTCCTTTCTATACATAAACATAATTTATTCAACGACAATTCCAAAAAACGGATTCATATTTATCATTATATTTGTCGCCGTTTCCCAGATGTTTATACAACAAAAAACATACCAAAAAAGTTATGGCTAAGGGTTTACCGAAACGTAGCGAGGATTATTCACTATGGTACAATGAGTTGGTAAAGAAAGCTGACCTGGCTGAACACTCTCCTGTGCGCGGGTGTATGGTCATAAAACCTTATGGGTTTAGCATTTGGGAAAAAATGCAGTCTGCCATTGACAAAATGTTTAAAGATACGGGCCATACCAATGCCTACTTCCCACTTTTCGTGCCAAAATCTTACCTCAGCCGGGAGGCAGATCATGTGGAGGGTTTTGCAAAAGAATGTGCCGTAGTCACCCACTACAGGCTCAAAAATGCAGAAGATGGAAGTGGCGTGGTGGTAGACCCCGAGGCGAAATTAGAAGAGGAGCTTATTGTAAGACCTACTTCGGAAACAGTCATTTGGAGTACCTATCGCAATTGGATACAATCCTACCGTGACTTGCCGATCTTGGTAAACCAATGGGCGAACGTGGTGCGTTGGGAGATGCGTACCCGTCTTTTTTTGCGTACGGCCGAGTTTTTATGGCAGGAAGGTCATACGGCCCATGCTACTGAGCAAGAAGCCAAAGACGAAACCATGCAAATGTTACGCGTATATGCCGATTTCGCGGAAAATTTTATGGCTATGCCGGTCATCCAGGGGGTGAAGACGGAAAGCGAACGCTTTCCCGGTGCCGTAGATACCTACTGTATTGAGGCCCTTATGCAGGATGGAAAAGCGCTCCAATCTGGTACTTCTCACTTCTTAGGGCAGAATTTTGCACGTGCTTTTGATGTAAAGTTTGCGAATAAGGAGGGTAAAGAGGAATTGGTTTGGGGCACTTCTTGGGGAGTAAGTACACGGCTTATGGGCGCTTTGATCATGGCACATTCTGATGATAATGGGTTAGTATTACCTCCAAAACTGGCACCTATCCAAGTGGTGATCGTCCCTATCTTCAAAAGCGAAGAGCAGCTTAGCGCCATACGTGAGGTGGCCGAAAGGTTACAAGCAAAGCTCAAAAGCCATGACATCAGTGTCAAGTTTGATGATCGTGATACCAACTCTCCCGGCTGGAAATTTGCCGAATACGAAATGAAAGGAGTACCACTTCGCCTGGCCATTGGCCCCCGCGATTTGGAGAATGGTACGGTAGAAGTTGCTCGACGCGACACCAGGGAGAAGGAAACGAAGAATCTCGAAAACATTGCTGACCATATCCTTACTACATTAGACAATATTCAAGCTAATATTTACCAAAAGGCGCTCGATTTCAGGACCCAAAACACTTCTGTTGCCGATTCCTATGACGATTTTAAGGCATTGCTGGATGATAAAGGCGGTTTTGTTATGGCACATTGGGACGGTACAGCTGAGACGGAAGAGAAGATCAAAGAAGAAACAAAAGCTACCATCCGCTGTATTCCTTTGGATTTTCAACCCGGGGAAGGAAAGTGTATCTATAGTGGAAAACCGTCACAAGGGAGGGTAGTTTTTGCCCGGGCCTATTGATCTATCCACTTTATTGTATCTACCGAATTAGGGAGTAGCAACGAGTCATTCAAAACCGGGGATAGAGGATTTTCCCCCTCCTGCTACCTAACGTCATATTCCTTAATAGAGGGTACAAATTTTTATATCTTGTAGAGACCTGGCAGGGTGCGATCAACCGTTTATCATTTAATTGTTGATCAAAGGGTTACTTCATAACCTCCTGAAAGAATACACGTTATAAAAAACCAACATGGTCGGCTTTGAGAGGTTACACGGGAGGCACAAGATCCTGCTGGCGGTCTTTACCGTCATCGTATTGCTGGTCGTTTACTTTATAAGCTATGTTCACCATACTTCCATCAAGGCCTCCAAAATAGCGGTTTTAAATAGGCTCAAGGCTATTTCTTGTACAGCATCTTTACAGATCAATGGAGATCATCTCAGCCAATTAAAGTCTACTTTTTTAAGGAAGGACGATATCTCTAGCAACGATCAAAGCCCGCTCTATTTACAATTACACCGGCAATTACAAGAGATCTGGACGGTAAATGGTCTTAAAAGCCCGGTGTACGCCATGACGTACAACGAGGAAGCTGGTAAATTCGAGTTCCTGGTAACATCTGCCAATGATCCTTATTATCGTCATGATTATGAGCAATTCCCACTGAAGCTGAAGGAAGACTACCAAATAGGAGGTATGCTGGATGTCTATGAAGATGAAAATGGTAGTTGGTTATCGGCCTACGCGCCTATAAAGGATTCTAAGGGATCGGTAGTCGCTCTTTTACAGGTGGATGAAAGCTTTGAGGATTTTATAGAAAGTGCACAAAATGCTTTGGTAAAAAATATTTTATTGGCGCTGACCATACTCATCCCTTTTTCATTACTGCTTTATTCTTTTATAGATCGTACGTTAAAAGTTGAGGAAGAATCCAAGAAGTATTTGGAAGAAAAAAACGAAGAGATACGGATCCAAGGAGAGCTTATCCAGGTCAATAATGAGAAGTTGGAAGAAGCGAAAAGGATCATAGAGGCCCGCAACAAGAGCTTAGACAAGCAGGTGAAAAAACGTACGCAGGAGTTGCTTAAGGCTAATCGAGACCTTGAAACGTTTTTGTATCGTTCTTCCCATGATGTGCAGGGGCCGCTAGCCACCCTTAAAGGATTGTGTACCTTAGCTCAATATGATGTAGATAGCCCATCCACAGAGGCTTTGGTGAATAAGATCAACCGAACGACTTACCAATTAAGTAACAGGGTACGCAACATCAACGCGGTATATCTTATCAAGAGCAAAAAGCTGGATAAAGAGACTTTTGAGTTTGCCGAGGTCCTCGATGAGGTGAAAAGAGGATTTAAGCGGGAGATCAATGCCCATGGTATCGTTCTTAAAACCGAGATCGTGCAAGAGATCATACTTCACACGGATAAAGAGATACTGACATTGGCCATAGGTGAGCTGCTGAAAAATGCGATTGAACATGGCGCTACCCATCCTCACCCGGAAGTTATTATTACAGCGGCTAAACAAAGAGATTCGTTCGCTTTTTCCGTGGTGGATAATGGTGGGAATATAGACCCAGCGGTAAGGAACAGGATCTTTAAAATGTTTGAGAGAGGTAGTTATAGGTCGGCAGGGGCCGGGCTTGGCCTTTACGTGGTACGCCTGGCGCTCCGTAAGCTTAATGGCAATATTCATCTCAGGTTAAATCCTCCAGGCATTACTCAATTTGATGTGTCCCTATCAAAAGTTTGAGTCCAGTTAGACTTTTGTCATATAAATGACTCTTGATTACACTTTGATTCCTTAAGGATTAATTTAGTTTTGCGTGCTCACTTCTAAGTAAAACATGAGCCCAATTGTTAAAGTGATCATCCCGGCTTTTAATGAGGAGAATGGGGTGGGTAATGTAATCAGGGACATCCCGGCGGGTTTGGTGGATGAGGTAGTCGTAGTCAATAATGCATCTACTGATGAAACAGAGCGTGTGGCTAGTGAGGCAGGCGCTACCGTATTGCGGGAAAAAGTCAAAGGATATGGGAGGGCATGCCTCAAAGGGATGGACTATATCGCTAAGTCAGTTGACAAAGCCGATATTATTGTATTTATTGATGCAGATTATTCGGACTACCCCGGTGAAATGGATGATTTAGTCCAACCCATACTGCAAGGAGAGGCTGATCTTGTCATTGGATCAAGGGCCTTGGGTAATTTGGAGAAGGGAGCTATGACACCTCAACAGGTTTTTGGTAACTGGCTGGCCACCCGGTTGTTGAAATGGTTGTACGGGATAAAATTTACAGATTTGGGTCCGTTTAGAGCCATAAAATATGAAAGACTTGTGGACTTGAATATGGAGGATAAGACCTACGGCTGGACCGTAGAGATGCAACTTAAAGCTGCAAAAAATGGGTTGAGATGTGTGGAGGTGCCGGTGACATACCGTAAACGTATAGGTTTTTCGAAAATATCCGGTACGGTAAAAGGCACGATCATGGCGGGTTACAAGATCATATGGACCATCTTCAAATATTTGTGATGTTGAATTACATTGTCATAGTGTTGTACTGTGGGAGCTTGTTTTTCATTTTCTTGTTCAGCATGGGCCAACTTCACTTGGCTTGGCATTACTTGAAAAGCAAGAAAAATAAGAAAGGGTCGGCGAAAGCCGAGGTCCCCGCAATGGAGAGTTGGCCTATGGTAACAGTGCAGTTGCCTATTTATAACGAAAAGTACGTGGTGCAGCGGCTTATCGATGCGGTGTGTCGCTTTGATTACCCTGTTTCCCACTTGGAGATCCAAGTCCTGGATGATTCCACGGATGAAACGGTTGAAATAATAAAGGAAAAGGTGGAGGAGTGGCGATCCCGGGGGATCAATATCCATCATACCCGTAGAAAGAAACGAGAGGGATTCAAGGCTGGCGCCTTGCAATACGGCCTGGAGGCTTCGACAGGAGAATTTATCGCCATTTTTGACTCTGATTTTTTGCCGAAGGAAGACTTCTTAAAACGTACCTTACCCCAGTTTTCGCCCGGAGTGGGTTTGGTACAAACCCGTTGGGGGCATATCAACCGTGACTATTCCATGTTGACACAGTTGCAGGCGTTTGGTTTGGATGCCCACTTTTCCGTAGAGCAAACGGGCCGTAATCATGCCGGGAGTTTTATTAATTTTAACGGTACAGGCGGGGTATGGCGTAAGAGCACGATCCTAGATGCAGGGGGGTGGTCTGCCGATACACTCACTGAAGACTTAGACCTTAGCTATAGGGCGCAGGTCAAAGGCTGGAAGTTCAGGTACTTGGAAGATTGCGTAGCCCCGGCGGAGCTGCCCGTGATCATGCCAGCCATAAAATCACAACAGTACCGCTGGAACAAGGGAGCGGCCGAAACTGCCAAAAAGAACCTGCCAAGGGTATTGTCATCCCCTGGAATAAAATTTACGAGCAAGGTGCATGCAATTTTTCACCTATTCAACAGTTCCGTTTTCGTTTGTCTTCTGCTGGCTTCCCTATTGAGTATTCCTATGCTCTTTATTAAAGATGCGAATCCTAGCCTTGGAGTGTTGTTTGACCTTGGGAGTATATTTTTAATAGGATTCTTTTCCATTGCCTTTTTCTATTGGGTGGCGAGCAAAGGGCTGTATCCACAGGGAACTTTCCGGTATTACAGCCGCATATTTCCTACGTTTCTGATCGTATCTATGGGGTTATCGCTTCATAATGGTTTGGCGGTGCTGGAAGGGCTGTTGGGCAAAAAGAGCCCCTTTATCAGGACACCGAAGTTTAATATTACCAAAAAAGGGGATTCGTGGAAGGACAATGTATACATACGCCCCTCTTGGAGCTGGCTGACGGTGATGGAGGGACTATTGAGCTTATACTTTATAGCAGGGATCGCGGTGGGGATTTACCTGCACGATTGGGGATTGATCGTGTTCCACCTTATGCTTGCCCTGGGATTTGGCAGCGTATTCTATTATTCCATAAAACCCTTTAGTTATGGAAACTAATGGGCCCGGGCACAGGCTTTATGGGTTTGTGCTTGTGTCTGTTCCTCTTTATATTTTCCTAGCCTACTTTTTGGAACGTCACCAGTCGGTATACCTTATTGCTGGGTACGCGATATTGTTTTTAGCCTACCTGTCCGTCTTATTCAATCCCGGCTATTTCAGGATAAAAGACTTGGTCATAGCGGCGATTTTGTTTCGTTGCGTGCTTTTCTTTTCCTTCCCTAATTTATCAGATGATATTTACCGCTTTGTTTGGGACGGACGGCTTATCCAAGCGGGGATTCATCCTTTTGCCCACCTGCCTAGCTACTTCGTGGAAACGGGTTCGTTGCCCGGGACGATTACCATGGAATTATATCAAAAACTAAACTCCCCGGATTATTACACCATATACCCGCCCATTGCCCAATTGATATTTTGGCTTTCCACCCTAGTGTCTGGCTCGGTGTATGGCAGCGCCATTTTTATTAGGAGTTGTATTCTGCTGGTAGAGTTAGGTACGCTATGGCTCCTTTTCCAGTTGACCAAGACCTATGCACTCCCTTCTACGGGTGTGTTTTTATATGCGCTGAACCCACTCGTTATCCTTGAGCTTACCGGCAATCTTCACTTTGAAGCGTTTATGATCTTTTTTGTGCTGTTGGGCATTTATTTTTATGAGAAAGGAAAGATCCCTCTATCGGCCATAGGGTTTGGGTTTGGGATTGCCGGGAAATTACTCCCCTTAATGTTCATGCCCGTATTCATTCGACGTATCCCACTGAAAAAGCTCGTAGTGTTTTTTACCATCGTAGGGGGCGTAATGCTGCTTCTTTTTGCTCCCTTGTTAGACCTGTCTTTATGGCGAGGTATGGGGTCGAGTATTTCTTTATACTTTCAAAAATTCGAGTTTAACGCTAGTATATACTATATTGTGCGTGAGGTGGGATATTGGGTGAAAGGATACAATATTATCTGGAGTGCGGGCCGTTGGCTATCGAGTATTACTTTTTTAGGTATTATGGCCATATCATTGGCATCGAAACCCCAAGTACACTTGCCTAAAGTTTTGCTGTGGACACTCTCTGCATATCTATTCATGGCTACCACCGTACATCCATGGTATATTACTACCCTAGTGGCTTTCTCGGCGCTAGGTGGTGCAAGGTTCCCCATAATTTGGTCAGGGGTGATTTTTTTGACATATGTCGGCTACACGCAAACCTCTTACCAGGAAAGTATGTTACTTGTGATATTTGAATACCTGGTAGTTTTTGCCTTTATAGGATATGAGTTGTATAGAATGTTCAACACAAGATCACTTATTCGACAATGAATTTACTTCAAAAACTAAATTTGCTTTGGTTCATGTTAACCCCGCTTACTGGAATGTCGCAGAAAGACTTTGATAGGAAGATCAATTCACTTTTAAGTAACACCGTACCGCTGATCCACCAAGATGAGCTACGGGAAAAGCTTGAAAAAGAAAACATCGCGCTTTTAGATACGCGAAGTGACAAGGAATTCCAGGTGAGCCACCTGCAGGGCGCCCGATTTGTGGACTACGATAATTTTTCAACTACTATGGTAGAGGACCTCGACAAAGATAAGCCGGTGATTTTGTATTGCTCGGTAGGCTACCGCAGTGAAAAGATTGGTGAGAGACTTCAAGAAATGGGTTTTACCGAGGTTTACAATCTTTACGGAGGCATATTTGATTGGAAAAATAAGGATAATCCCGTGGTGAATACCCATCAAAATCCGACGGATAGTGTTCATACCTATAATAAGAATTGGTCGAAATGGTTGACGAAAGGGGTCAAGGTATATGACTAAACTCCTTATTGTTTTTTGTAAAAACCCGTTACTCGGCCAGGTGAAGACGCGTCTGGCAAAAACACTGGGAGATGAAATGGCCTTGGCGATATACTTAAAACTTATTAATCACACCCAGAACGTGGTAAAAGCGGTGGATGCTGATGTGGCAGTATATTACTCGGACTATGTAGATACGGAAGACAGTTGGAATAACGCCTACATCAAGAAACGGCAGCATGGAAAGGACCTTGGAGAAAAAATGTTCAATGCCATTTCAGAAGGGCTGAACATGGGGTACGCTTCGGTCTGCTTGGTGGGAACGGATATTTACGAATTGACACCGGGGATCATTGACGGGGCTTTCGATAAACTGAATAAGAGTGACGTAGTGATCGGCCCGGCACGAGATGGAGGTTATTATTTAATCGGTATGACCCGGCCTGATGCTAAGGTTTTTGATATCAGCGCATGGAGTACTTCCAGTGTATTGGAAGAAACCCTGCTACGGGTACAAGAACAAGGTTTGGGGTGCGCGATGTTAGAAGCCCTCGGTGATATCGACACAGAAGAGGACCTGCAGGGTACAAACCTTTGTGATTAGTGATGGGTTTGGGCTTGGTATAGCCCATTAGACCTGTACTCAATTAAAAAAATGACTGTCATTCCGGGTTGGTGGTTGTGAGAGGGCTGATTGAGAGAGCCGGGATCTGCTGTGTCGTAGAATGGTAGCTACTCCCCAGTTCAAAGACTGTGAGAGTATTCGAGACCTCATTTTAAGTCTGCGCTACACTGATTTTAAATCGAACTGAGGTGATTAGCCTTGCATTAACCCGGTATGAGAAACACGTCCAAAACAATGAATTTTACGCGTTATTGCGAATCCAAGGGCTGGGTTTCCAGGGGTATTGGTGCAGTCATCTTCCCAAAGGGAATTTTCCTGTTTTGATCACTATTTTCGTTGGATACCCGCATTACAAATGCTGGCGTCAGTGCCTTGTAGTGCTCGATGGGTCCGCGTTACAAACACGGACC
>JANQLQ010000316.1 GCA_028280565.1 Fulvivirga sp. | reverse complement strand
TACAACCGCAAGTACAATTTGGTAAACAAAGAATCTTTTGACCGTATTTTGAATAACTGGAGGACATGCGGGCTTTTCTGTCTACCTTCCGGTATCTTTCCCCGGTGGTAAACCATCAGGTTCGTATTCTCCAAAGTAGTGTTGTTACCTAGCCTCCTCTGGCTTAAGTCTGTGACTTGAGCCATAAATAGTTGGTGCAAATGTGACAGCCTTTCTTACCTTAAACCCTTAACCTTGTATGAGCCCAACACCCAAGACCTAATACCTGGCACCCAAAAGACTACCAGCATTTGGTTCATTTGCGACAGTCCACGACTCGCATAACGTTTAGGTTGTGAGCGAGAAATATGGAACCAGTAGGCTGGACGACCACCACTCACCATTGTCAGTTTAGCTCTCGAAGCGCAGACAAGTGCAGGAATGCCCTTGTCAAGCTGAGGCCCTCGAAGACGACATCCTCCCAATCAAAAAAATTGGATGTCTTTTCCACCGGGCTCGTTTCATCCACCATCAAGTTGAAATGATTTCCCTAGCACTTTTCGGACATCACGCCGCCAGACAGGTAACATTTGGCGCATTTGTGACAGCCTTTCTTGCCCGAAATCCTTAGCCTTGTAAGAGCCCAAAACCTAACACCCCCAACACCCAATACCAACAAATGAAAACCCACGCTGATCCAACCAAAAATCAAGAGCATACTTCGCTCCAGCGACCTCAAAAAGCACCCTCTGCCGCTGCCACCCTTGCAGACCACCGGCCTCAAACGGTCCAACAGCGCCAGCTGCTGACGGGCATCCAACAAAGCTCGCAAGTGTTGCAGGCCAAAGCCATGAGCGAAGGCATCAATAACAGCCCTCGTGTACAAAAAGATGCCTCACTTCTGGCCTCCATGCAGGCCCATGCCGAAGCAAAGGCGGTGCCTGTGCAGCGCATGGTCAACAACACCGGCCTGCCGGACCGACTCAAGACCGGCATCGAACAGCTCTCCGGCTACGCTATGGATGACGTGAAGGTGCATTACAACAGCCTGAAGCCCGCCCAGCTGCAAGCCCATGCCTATGCGCAGGGCACCCATATCCATCTCGCACCCGGCCAGGAGAAGCACCTGCCGAACGAAGCCTGGCACGTGGTGCAGCAGAAGCAAGGCCGGGTGAAGCCAACGATGCAGTTTAAAGCAGGGGTCAACATCAACGACGACAAAGGGCTAGAGAAGAAGGCGGATGTGATGGGGGTAAGGGCGATTGCTGACGGCTGGCTGAGTGAGTATCAGCCATCTCTCCTCAAGATACCTTATGCAACCCACTTACCATCTATCGTGCAGAAGACAGGAGAAAAAGATAAGGAAAAGGATTCTGAGAAAATGGGTTCCGGTAAAATCAGTGAGCTGTTAACGGAGAAAAAAACATATAGAGCGGCTATTTCCGAACAGATAAAAAAGCTAAAGGATAAACTTGGAGATGATGCATACAACAGAAGAGTGAAGGTTATAAAAAAACCCAAGAGTTCCGAGATGGATAGTAAAGGTTATATCGTATATAAAACGACCGGAAACTTGAGTGAAAAGGAATGTAAGAGAATAGCATTCAAAGGAATGGCAATGAAGAGTCAAGATGAACAACTGACTAAGGAACCAGATTGGCCGTGTTGTTTACCTGCGCCGTGCTTTTCTTGTTGGGGAGTTAACAAAAAGAAACTTATCGAAGATGCACAAAAAGAGACTAAAGAAAAATGGGAGAAACTCAATCCATATGAAAAACAGCTTTTTTTGACGAATCATATGACTGGCAATGGCATGAAGTACTTTCCAGGACTTTATCCTTCAACAAAAGAAGATAAGAAGGTTTTAGAAAAGTATGAGCCGCTTTTTCAGGCAACAAGTAGAAGACCTTCCCTCCTCTATGATTTGGATCTGAATCAAGACAAAGTCAAGAAAAACTTGGTGTATATAATCGCATTGTCGGATGATCATGATCTGGTATATGACCCCTTGAGGGATGCAAAAAAAGACTTAAAAGACGAACATAGACGTGAACGTGAGATTTCAGTGGCAGGGGGCATAAGGGGAGAATCTATTATTTGGGCTGCAATGCTTGAACCTGCTATGGAATTTGATGCCAAGGTTGGCAAAGGAGAGAGCGTCAAAGAGATTGAAAGCTAGCCGACCTTGTTAGTCTAAAGGAGGCCCCTCGAAGACGACATCCCCCCAATCAAAAAAAATTGGATGTCTTTTCCACCGGGCTCGTTTTATCCACCATCAAGTTGAAATGATTTCCCTAGCACTTTTCGGACATCACGTCGCCAAACAGGTAACATTTGGCGCATTTGTGACAGTCTTTCTTGCCTGAAACTCTCAGCTTTGTAAGAGCCCAACACCCAACACCAACAAATGAAAACCCACGCCGATCCAACCAAAGAACACCAGCACACACCACCTCAGCGAACTCAAAAAGCACCCTCTGCCACTGCCACGCTCGCCGACCACCGGCCCCAAACGGTCCACCAGCGACAGTTGCTGACGGGCATCCGGCAAAGCTCGCAAGTGTTGCAGGCCAAAGCTATGAGCGAAGGCATCAATAACAGCCCACGTGCACAAAAAGATGCCTCACTTCTGGCGTCTATGCAGGCCCATGTCGAAGCAAAAGCTGCACCCGTGCAGCGCATGGCCGCGAAAGGCTCCCCGCGCTTCCGGCAAATAGCCGCAGAGATGGGGACCACCTATGGCGTGGACACTTCCGGGTTGAAGGCCACGCACCATTCCACCTTTCCGGCCAGGCTTAAGGCAGAAGCCACGATACAGGGGCGTAACATCCACTTCGCCCCGGGCAAGGATACCGACCACAACATGCGGCATGAAGTAGCCCATGCCATTGACAACACCCTCAATGGCACGCCAAAAGGAGATCAAGTAGTGAACGGACAAATGGTCGATACGACGAGGGAGCACGTCGTACATGGCATGATCAGCGATAGTAGAAGTGCTATTCAAAGAAACGCATCTTCAGACCCTCATGTGCTTTCATTTTCCGAGGGTGTTTTTCAATTAAAACCACGACCAATGCCATTAGACAAGGAAATCGATCCAAATAAGCTAAATGTGGTGGGGGAAACCCATCGTGAGTCAGTTGAAAGTAGAAAGCAGGAGGAAGCCTTTGCCGAGGAAAAATTTAAAGCACATAAACAGGAAAAGTCCTATTGGATCGAAAAGGAGATCGGTCTGGAGGTGGTCGAGGGTTCTATATATTATGGAGACTCTCCGGGGCTTATTTACTTACAATGGCTCTGCTTTATACTTCTTGAGCTGGATCATCTTAAAGAGTGGAATGATCCTGTTGAAGCCGTGCTTTCCAATGTTGGGAAGGTAAAGTTTCGCACCCGTCTCAACCACTTGCTTAAGCAGCTGGATGAACATATTATACAACTAGATATCGCATTAAAGGATTTTAAGAATGAATACAAGGCGGCAGAAACCTTTGGGGAAAGTTACCTTGACGACTGCAGAGAACTGTACGATAAACTGAAAGATCGTACAAAAGAAATAAAGGAGCTATTCCCTTCGACAGGAAGTGGATGGCTAAAGTTTAGTCAATCAACGTCCCTGGGTGAGAAGTCCGCAGCCATGAATGGCTTGATTCGAGATTTTTTTCTTAATAAGTGTGACTCCCTTATTGAGTCGAAAGAGGATCGCGAAAAACTGGCTAAAACCAATTACTATTGGGCATATGAATCCCATGAAAATAGCGCAATTCAGGATCAGAAGCACGATATTGTCATGCGTAGAAGTGACCATATGCAAGACTTTGCGCAGAGAAATAATACATTAAAAGGGGTGTGGAAAGTAGGCCAGGCTCATATCAGGCAAATACAAAAAATAGAGTCTGATAAATTATACAATACTCGGCCGTATAACCTCATCAGTAAGGAGGTTTTTAACAAAAGCTATGAGAAATGGAAAAAAACTCAAAGACTAATTACCGACGACACACTGTTGATAATTAATGAAGAGGTATATGATGAAGGAAAAGAGGGGGCCGTGATCACCTTATCTGTGCCAAAACGGGAACGATACTTTCCAGTTACTACTTCTAAGAAAGCCCAAAGAACAAAATTCAGAAAGGTATCCATTTGCGGACAAGACTGTTGGATAGAGGCTTCAAAGATTGGCTCAAAAGCTTACGATGATAAAGACTGGGGCCTCCACTACCATACACACCATTCCTATCTCAAGGAAGAAAATAATACATATGTTCCGAAAGAGGGCTTAGAGGGGATATACGATGTGGGTTGGAAAGTATACATCAGCTCAGAAATACGACACATCCCTAAAGTACTTGCTGTAGTTACCCGCTATCTTAGAAAGGAAAACATTGCGCATAAGATTAAGGGTAATTGGAGAGTAACGGTAAACATAAATGACATATATAGAAGGCTGGTCACGATCTACTTCAGGGAGAAGGATGGTGACAAATCGATCGTCAAGCATCTCAAAAAATTAGATGGATTACTAACGGGAATAGGAAGCCCTTTTTTTGAAGATGACATATACACGCTAGGAAAATCTGGTAAAATTCACATGAGATATGGAGGAAGTAAGCTGTTAAAGCAACCCTCAGAAAATAGTGATGAATTTGAAATAGCAAGCGAAATTATTAATACAGACCAAGGTTTTTCTTATCAGGAAATCAAGCTAGGTCCGACACTTTCTTCGCATTGTCCTTTTCCGGAGTACAAGCTCGCTTTAGTTAATATGGGTGGTTCTTCCTGCGTGGGATTCGTTGTTGATGACGTAGAAAATGAAGGGCATAAATATTATCTAGCCTATAAAAAAGGTAATGAAATAAGATGTGAGACCGGAGAAAACCCTAATGATTATGATGAGAAGCTACCGGAAGGACTAAAGCTGCAGCCAAATTCCAATGAAGTGGTATTCGAAAAAGAATCATGATCTCTATCCCTTTTTTCAAAATCAGAAACGGGAGACTGAAGCGTTTGCATATCGGTGAGCAATCAGCCTTTTTGAAGATCAAGAAGGTCTGAGGTGAGCAAGTCAAGCCTAGAACTATGCCGCTGTTTTGGCGCTTTGTTTGTGCATTTACTTTCTTCTGACCGATACATGGAGTCCGGTACCCCTCACTGGATCCGGGTTAAATACAAAACGGAAGGATACGAGAGGTAAGCGCCTGCTGACCAGGGTTATCCCTTATTGCTGGATAAAACCCGGAAAAGCTTTTCTCCAAGTATCCTCTTATTGCCTTGAACGTGCGTGAATGATACTTTTACGACCATGGAAAAAGTTTTACTCAAGCAAGAAGACCTTGGGGTCAAAAAGATCCTGGTCACAGGGAACAAGGTGCATTGGAAGGAAGAGCTTGGTCATATCATCAGCATTAATGGCCACCAGGTAGTATGGGAAACAAAACCCAACAAGGGAGAATTTTTCCAAGAAGATCCTGCATTTGATCTTGTCGTCATTAATCTACAAGAACCTCCCGAAATGGATGAATTGTCTTCTTTGATAAAGTCACTTCGCCCATACAAAAAAATCCCAACCCTGGTGTTTTCGTTATATCCTCCCCAACTGGAGGTGACCAAGGCGCTAATGATGGAGGGGATCTTCGTTGAAAAGTATCGCTCCATATCTCAATCCATTTCAGCCATCAACTTACTGGTATCCTTCGGGGCCCACAATACGAGGTTTGTTAATTGGTTCAGGTCACGCAATCTTAGGCCTGTGATAGCACGGAAGGGGAGCAAGGCGGTTAAATGACCCGCATAATAAAGTCTTCAAGGTTGTGCGGATACCTCAAAGTATCAAATGTCCGTCAGTCGAGTGAAGACCTTATTGAGGCTCCTTCCTCTAGAACCTCAATAAAAAAGTTGGTTCCAAGGCAGGAATCTACCGTTATCAATACACCGGTGCAGAGCTCGACCTATAGCCAATAGGTGGTCCTAAGCCAGGACATCGCGCCACGTCATGCGTGCTTCTTTTTAGAAACGAACTAGCCACCAGGGTGCTCAATCTCATGACTCATTTTTAACTGGCCCTTATTTTGGCTAGTTTTAACTTGGCATGATAGCAGTACAAAACCTTACAAAGGTCTTTGACGGGCAGGCGGTGGTGAATGATGTCTCCTTTTCTATTCAAAAGGGGCAGACGTTGGTCCTTCTAGGCACGAGTGGCAGCGGGAAAACCACCACGCTAAAGATGCTCAACCGGCTTATCGAAAAAGACGGCGGCACCATCCTCATTGAAAATCAACCGGTAGAAGAGTTCCGGCCCCATCTTTTACGCCGCAAGATCGGCTATGTGATCCAGCAAGTGGGACTATTCCCACATTATTCTATTGCTGAAAATATAGGAATGGTACCAGCGCTACTCCAGTGGGATAAGACCAGGATCGACCGGCGCGTGATGGAGCTATTGGACTTGGTAGGACTTCCACACCAGCTCAAAGATCGTCGGCCTGTACAACTGAGCGGGGGGCAGCAACAGCGTGTGGGCATAGCGCGAGCGCTAGCAGCAGATCCTGCCATTATTCTCATGGATGAGCCCTTTGGAGCATTAGATCCTATTACGCGAAGGGAGATCCGTTCCGAATTCAAAACATTGGCCAAGTCGATGGATAAAACGGTGGTACTGGTGACCCATGACGTGCAGGAGGCTTTCGAGCTGGCGGACCATGTATGCCTGATGGACCATGGCAAAGTCCAGCAGATCGGGTCAGTGGAAGATCTCCTGTTTTCACCTGCCAATAATTTCGTGGAGCAATTCTTTGCTGCGGACTATATGGAGCTTGAACTACTTACCGCTAAACTCGCCGATCTAGTTCCCCACCTGCCACCAGCTAACGGGCAAGCCGACCAGGCCTTTTCACTGCCAGCGAAGATGTCCATTAAGGAAGCCATGGAACACAACCGGTCGCAAGAGGTGACCGTTGAATTTGAGGGAACTCATTATTTCATTCCCAAAGGAGGTCTTTTACAGCTGTTCTATGCCAATTACAAACCCCAGCCGCGATGAATGAATGGGAAAGGTTTATCGATTTCATCAATAATAACCAACAGGAGCTATGGACACAGGTAGGGGAGCACCTATGGCTCACCTTGGTCTCTTTGTTTATCTCTACCGTTGTAGGCTTATCGCTCGGCATTATGATCAGCAAGGTGACTAAAGTTTCCGGTCCCGTACTGGGGGTAGTTAATGCCGTTCAGACTATACCCAGTGTGGCTTTATTAGGATTTTTGCTTCCTTTTTTCGGTATAGGGGTGGTCCCTGCTATCGTAGCTCTTTTTTTGTACGGGCTGTTGCCGATCGTTCGTAACACCTACTCAGGTATCACCAATGTAGATCCTGCTATAAAAGAAGCCGCCGTGGGCATGGGACTTGACCGTAGGCAAGTGCTGGTGCAGGTAGAACTCCCTTTGGCTGCACCCGTGATCTTTGCAGGCATCCGGACAGCCTTTGTCATCAATGTCGGGGTGGCTACGCTGTGTGCCTTGATCGCCGCGGGAGGCTTGGGAGTATTTATCTTTCGCGGACTCAGTACGAACAATGCATACATGATCCTGGCAGGGGCGATCCCTGCGGGTCTCATGGCCTTGTTTTTCGATGCGGTCTTGGGGTGGATACAACGGCATGTTTATCAATTAAAAAAACCATTAATAGGCTTAGCCCTTTTAGCGATTGGGTTTGTCTCCTACCAGTGGATCTCG
This sequence comes from Fulvivirga sp., assembly GCA_028280565.1. GTDB lineage: Bacteria > Bacteroidota > Bacteroidia > Cytophagales > Cyclobacteriaceae > Fulvivirga. The sequence continues at coordinate 10,581 of JANQLQ010000316.1, read as the reverse complement.
CCCGCTAAGAAGGCAAAGGTAGTGGCCGGTCTTCCTTCGGAATTTGTCGAACGCGAAGATGGATACCCCGGGTTGAAAGAAACCTATCAGCTCGACTTGGAGGTAATGGAAATGGAGATCGGCCTGATGTACAAAGCCGTAAAAAACGGCAATGTGGATGTCATCAGCGGCTTTTCCACCGATGGGCGTATTGAAGCGTTTGATTTGTTCATTCTTGAAGATGATAAACGCTATTTCCCGCCGTATCATGCGGCCCCGTTGGTTCGCTTGGAGACCTTAGACCGCTACCCGCAATTGTATGCTGCCTTTGAAAAGATCAGCGGGAATATTACCGACCAAGAGATGTCTAGGCTGAATTACCTCGTTGATGAAAAGCAGGAAGATATCACTGGAGTCGCGAAAAATTTCTTACTGGAAAAAGGGCTAAAAGCAACGGTGAGCCGTAGCGGTGAGCCAGACATTGTGATTGGCTCTAAGAACTTTACGGAAAGCTTTTTACTCGCAGAAATGTTCAAGCTTTTGATCGAAAATTATACAAGCCTGACCGTAGAGCTTAAGCTGGGTTTTGGAGGTACCAAACTGTTATTTGATGCCATGCAGCAAGGGTTTATCGATATTTACCCGGAGTATACGGGAACGGGTCTTTTGGTGATCCTCAAACCCGGCGAGGCTGTGATCAAAGACATCCTTTATGAAAAAGAAGTAGTACTTAACTATGTAAAGGACAATTTCCGGGAGAAATATGGTCTCCAGTGGCTTGATCCATTGGGCTTTAACAACACTCATGCCTTCATGATGCGCCGGGAGGATGCCGAACGCCTGGGGATTACCAAGATCAGCGACTTGGCTGCAAGCAGCGATTAATGCCTATCCTCCAGTCCCGCCCTGGGGAGTTTTAAGGTCTTGTGAACAAGAAGAGGAACGCATTAAAAATGCATTGATGGATCTAAGTTGGCTTGCTGCTTCTTAATACTCCTGTTACAGGCAGGAGTTACCAGCCAAAACATAAGGACAAAAAAATAAGGACAAAAAAAATTTACTCTTCCCTCATAGAATTACAACGAAAGTCCATTCTATGGTCGACATGGCCAAGGGGCTGACCTACAAATCATTGCATCGCCGAAGCGCGCCGAAAGGTTTCTCTTTGTCTACAGTAATCGTGGTACTACATACCGTAATGCCATTTTTTCGCGTTACTAGTGTTCCAACGTTTCCCTGGAAAGAGGGGTCTGGAAGAAGGAAAGAAAGTAATTATGTTGAAACCCGTATGCAGAAAAGTTGTCTTCTTGGCTTTATTTATTTTTTGTTATAAACAGCAGTTACCTGCACAAAACTGGGACGACAAGATCAACCTATTAGCCTCCAAAGGAACCGTTTTTCTAATAGAAAACTCTGATCCGTTCGACCTGCTCGACGTCAAAATTGTTAAAGAACAATTAGTCATAAAGGTGCGTTACGTCGGGGGCTATGTAAAACATGACTTTGAAATTGTATGGCCCGTGATCCTCAGTGATATTTACCATCCTAGTTTCGCAGTGGTATTGAACCATGATAACAACTACGACCTGCAGGAAAAGCTGATCACCCAGGTCTTACGTTTTGATATTGAAGAAAGCAGGCTTGGTCTTTCGTCACAAACATTACAAAATACACATATCACCGTGATCAATGGCAGCAATAGGGATCAAAAAGTGGCCACGCCATGAAGATGGAAGTCTTATTTACAATGTTCTTTTATAGACTTGCGAGCGTCTTCTGAGCCTAATTCTACAGCCGTATTAAGGTCAAGACACCCATCGTAGTTATCTCCAAGGGTGATCTTGGCCAGGCCTCGCTGGTGAAAAGTCTCGGGATCAGTAGGAAAGAGCTCTATGGAATAGGAGTAGTCTTGTATGGCTCCTTTATAATCTTCACCTGCCGCTTTTGCCAAGGCGCGGTTATCGTAATAGACGGGGTTGTAGGGATCTAATTCTATGGCTGCATCGTAATCAAGAATGGCGCCATCGTTGTCTTTCAAGTTGTACTTTACTACGCCTCGCAGGTTATGGGTATCCGGGTCGCCGGGGTAGAGCTCAAGGCTTTTGTCATAGTCTGCCAAAGCTCCTTCGTAATCATCCAAAGTACTCATCGCCAATGCACGATTTTCATACTTAATGGGATCTTCCGGGTCGAGTTCAATGGCCTTATTGTAGTCTTGTAAAGCTTCTTCCACTTGGTCTACGTTAAATTTGGCCACACCTCGAAAATTATAAGCCTCCGGGTCGCTGCCGTCTAAGCTAATGGATTTGTTGTAATCGTCAATAGCGCTTATATACTCTTCTAATTCCGCTTTGACCACTGCACGGTTGAAAAATTTGTCAGGGTCGCTAGGATCTAACTCGATAGCTTTTGAAAAATCAAATAACGCGCCTTGGAGGTCTTCTAAGTTGTACTTGGCAAAGCCACGATTGCTGTACGCCTCGGCCATCTTGTTGTCATGCCGGATGGCCCTGTCAAAATCTTCTATAGCCCCTACATCATCCCCGAGATTGAATTTAGCCTCGCCGCGGTTATTCAAAGCTACGCCATAGGTAGAATCCAGATCTATGGCAAAATTGTAGTCACCAATCGCTCCATAAAAATCTTCCAGCTGGTTTTTAGTAAAACCGCGTTGATTATACGCTTCCTTGTTCCTAGGGTCTTCACCAATCACTTGGCTAAATACCGCCAAAGCTTCTTTGAACTTTTCTTTTTTTATGAGCTCCAGTCCCTTTTTATATGCATCGCCGTTAGGTTGGCCAATGGACGAAAGAGATACTAAGCCAAACACGATTGCCAAAAGATTCTTTATCATCAACCTAAGTTACTGTTCTGTCAAATATAAAACCATTTCCGGTAATATCACCATTTATTGAATTATGCCCAAAAGTGTTACTCGAATCATGATAGACCCATCTTATCCCCACACTCAAAAGAAAACGGGATGATACAGCTTTTTCGTACTTGCCCTAGCGCTAAGTTTAAATTGACGCATGAAGTATATCATGAACTTATTTACGTTCTTGATCAGCTGGCAGTAAGCAAAACATAGAACTGCCGATTGTTTATTGTCGACCGCCAACGAGTATTTTCCTTATGACAAACGCTACCATGCCTTTTGGAAAATGTACGGCCTTGACCTGGACGACGAGGTGCTAAAAAAGCTCTATTACAAGAATGCCCTCGAGGTCATTCCAAATATTGATAGATCATTTTTTCCAAAATAGTATTCCCATCCGCAGGGTCATAGGTGGCCTCGCTCAGCTTCCGTGTGACCTTGTCCAGCTCTTGGGCACACAAATGTATCCTGTTGAGTATAGCATCCATCATGACTTGGTCATTTTCATACTTGGACAGGATCTGTACCAGCCCTAGTATCCTAGCTACCGGGGCTCGCAGCTCATGCGAGGTGATATGAGCATACTCTTTAAGTGCATCATCTTTTCTCTTGAGTGCCGAGATCAGCCCTCTGCAAAGGTTAGAGTGCTTGGGTTTAGTTGTAGTTGGTGCCATTTTCGTAGATTTCGGGTTTGTGAAAGCAAAGTTAGCTACCGCACCGGTCAGGGTTGTAAGCCCCGTTACTTAGGGTTCAAAAATACGTGGATGCCCTTAATGCCACTGTTTAATCTTTTCTATGCATAGTTAAACAAAAAGCCTAACATGATCCTGCCTTCCATTATCCTGTAATCTTTTAACCTAAAGGAGGGCTAGGTTGGGGTTGAATTATTTAGCTTTGATGGATCATCGAAAAACCTTGATCCTGCACGGAACCTGTCGATGATCTAAGGTGAAGTAAGTGTTGATCCGTAACAAAATCCATTCGTAAGCGTCTATTGTGGGATGAAGCATATCATAGCAATCATACTATTGGCCTTTGTGATCCAAAGCTGCAATAAGCCGGAAAAAGCGCCAGTTTTTAAATATGTCTCTAACGTAAAAGTCACCAGTGTTACTGGCAAGGAGGCTTTATTAAAAGGAGACGCGGTATTTTACAACCCTAACGATGTTAGCATGAAGCTACGAAAGGTGGACATAGATGTGATGCTGGAAGGTAAAAAGATAGGGGGGATCAACCAGAAATTGAAAACAAAGATCCCGGCTATGTCCGAATTTAAAGTGCCGGTAGACGCTAAATTCAATGTAGGCGAATTAGGTGTGTTGAATAGCTTGTTAAGTGTCTTAGGGGGTAAAAAAATGAAAGTGCAGTACGTTGGACGCATCCGCTTATCCATTTATGGTGTTCCTGTTTCTGTACCGGTGGATTACGAAGATGATATACGCTTAAGGTTTTAAAAGGAACTCCACCCGCCTGTTCCTGGCCCTGCCAAACACGGTTTGATTATCTTGTAACGGTGTTGATTCTCCCATAGACTTTACCACCAGGTTTTCAGCGGGTACACCTAATGTGATCAATTCAGTAGCCACGGATTGCGCCCTATTTTTAGCCAGGTCAAGGTTATAAGCATCACTTCCAAAGCTATCGGTATGCCCGGAAATGACAATGGTATGATCCTTATAACCCTTCCAAGCAGTGTAAACCTCTTGGATCACTGATTTGGAGGCTTCGGTAAGATCGTATTTGTCAAAATGAAACTCCACTTTACCGAGATGATGCACTTTGCTTAGCTCCTTGCCCAGTTTTACTTCCTTTAAGGTAGAATTGTTTAATACTGGCTGCTTTTTCGTGATATGGCGAACATACTGCTGCTGTCCAAAGTGATCGTCCAGTTTCACCACTTCCTTACCGTAACTCCTGAATGAGCCTCCTTTTAGGAAAACACCGGAATCCAGTATCCCGTCTCCAACATCGGAAATGGCTATTTTTATACGATATACTTGGTTGGGGATCACCTGGCATTGGGCGGTGAGTACCGTTGTGAAGCCGTCAAATTGGATGTTGTACGTCGGTGGTACTTCTTCTTTCAGGTAGTTTTTATTCTCCACTACCTTGCGGTTACGTACATCCCAAACGAAAGGGTCGGTCACATTTGTAAAGGCATTGTCCACGTAATATTTCTTGTTGAGCTGGTTATTTACCGTGTTCACGGTAATGGGTGTGGCCTGGTCCGGTAGCATGGCAATGTTTTGATGGTCTACGCCGGGACCATGGACAAAAAAAGCAAAAACGTCGTTGAATTTTGACCCCACGTACTCCAGGTATTCTTCCGATCCAAACACGAATTCAAAAGACAGGTTTTCAGAGGCCGTTACAAAATCAAATTCCAGCACTGCGGCATCATACGTCTTTCCACGGGCGATCCGGTCCAACTGTTCGTCACCGGGCGCATTGCTGGCCCAGCCTGAACGCGGCGTTTTATTGGGGCCCAGAACATAAAAGGCGTTCCCGGAAGTTAGTACAATCCCCTGGGTAATACCCGTTTGCGCACTGGGGTCCTCGTATAGACCAATAGCATGTTTTTGCCCCGTAAATTTTACATTTCCCACTAACACCCCATTGCCAAGCAATATTTCACGGACTAAATAATCAGCCGTATGCGTAGTGTCAATTTGCGTAAACCCGGGATGAAAAACTATGACGCTCAACAGGGTCCCAACTATATATTTCAGAGCTTTCATATTGCAGGTTGGCGGATATTGCCATAACTTGACCGTTTAAGCCAATGCCAATGAATAATAACGCCATTTATCGCATAATAATTTATCTCGCCGCTTTTTTTGTTGGATGTCAGCCCGTTTCAAAAAAAAGTAGCCTCACCTTTCACGTCCATTTTTCCTCCTCGTTAACGGCCGAAGCCCAAGATGGCCGCTTACTTTTATTGATCTCTAATAATAACGAAAATGAGCCAAGATTTCAACTCTCTGACGGACTGGATACGCAATTAGGCTATGGGGTAGATGTGGATAACCTATCCCCAGGCGAGCCCGTGCTCTTTGATAGCAAAGTATTCGGCTATCCTATCGAAAGCATGGACAACATCCCGGCAGGTGATTATTACGTACAGGCGCTGTTAAACAGGTATGAAACCTATACCCTTTCCTCGGGGCATACCGTAAAATTACCCCCGGACCGTGGCGAGGGCCAGCAATGGAATAGAAAACCCGGAAATTTTTACAGCGACCCAGTCAAGATCACGATCGGCGAGGAAGGAGGTAATTTCAAGTTGGTCATAGACAAAGAAATACCCCCGGTAAAGGAACCTACGAATAGCGAGTTCATTAAGCATGTAAAGATCAAAAGTGAAAAGCTTTCACAATTTTGGGGAAAGGACGTTTACCTGGGCGCCCATGTTTTGCTCCCGAAAGGCTTCGAGGAGCACCCGGAGGCTCACTATCCACTTATGATCTTCCATGGCCACTTTCCAGCGGAGTTCGGGGGCTTTCGTACCGACCCCCCGGACCCAAATTTAGCACCGGATTACAGCGCGCGTTTTGGTGTGGAAGGCTACAATAAGATCGTGCAGCAGGAGGCTTACGACTTCTACAAGACCTGGACCAGCGATAATTTTCCACGGATGCTGATCGTCAAAATCCAGCATGCCAATCCCTATTATGACGATTCATATGCTGTAAATTCTGCTAATCTTGGGCCTTATGGCGACGCCATCACTTATGAGCTTATTCCCTATATTGAAAAGCAGTTTCGAGGAATTGGCCATGGCTGGGCCAGGTTTTTGTACGGGGGCTCCACCGGGGGCTGGGAGGCGCTGGCAGCCCAGGTGTTTTACCCCGATAAATACAATGGCTGCTTTGCCGCCTGCCCGGACCCTATTGACTTCAGGGCGTACACCTTGGTGAATATCTATGAAGATAAAAATGCATATTACTACCCAAGCGAATTCAAGAAGGCCCTAAGGCCGGGCCACCGCGATTACTTGGGTGTTGTAAATTCCTCGTTAAAAGATATGAATCATCGTGAGCTGGTACTGGGTACCAAAAGCCGCTCAGGGCAGCAATGGGACATTTGGGAAGCTGTGTATTCACCACAAGGTGATGATGGATATCCCAAGCGTCTATGGGGCAAATACTCCGGGGATATAGATCCCAGTGTGGCCAGCTACTGGCAAGAGAATTATGACCTGCGGCATATTTTACAGCGGGATTGGGACAAGCTGGGGCCCAAACTGGAAGGAAAGATCCATATCTACTGTGGTGACATGGATAATTATTATTTGAACAATGCCGTGTACCTTATGGAGGCCTTCCTGGAAAACACTAAGAACCCATATTACAACGGCGAAGTAGACTATGGCGACCGTGCGGAGCACTGCTGGAATGGTGATCATGAAAATCCTAATCATATCTCGCGTTTAAGATATAATACCCAATATGTACCCAAAATACTGGAACGGATCAAGAATTCTGCCCCGGCCGGGGCAGACCTAACAAGCTGGAGATACTGACGAACAGGCCACAGAGAAATTTGAACTATTCCAACCACAATCCGTCATGTCATGATCAATTTGCTCACAAAGTTTAAGCAAAAAAAATCGATTTTTACCGACAGCATGGCAAAATTGGTCAAGATCTTGTGGATGGTAAAAAATACTTTTGTTTTCGTAATAGCTGGGTTCGATATAAAACAGTCCAGGTTTAAACATTAAGGGAGGTCCTTTGGTGATTCTTTGAGCCTTAGTGGCCCGGGAAGTTTCGCCACCAAGTCACAAATGCACTAAGGTTCTCCAAGCCGGCCGGGCAAAACCATCTAGGTGACCTCGACCATGAAAGTGGTAAAATGATTATCGGACCCGGATTAATGAATGTACAACTTAACGAAAAACAAAAATGGAACCTAACATCGAAGTACGATCCATTGGGCAGTTCCAAGCTTCGGATCATGTGTATGCTATCAAGATAAACCAGGCTTTCCGGGCGGGGCTCACGGGCCTATCCGGGTTTAGCCATTTACAGGTTTTATGGTGGGGCAATCTTGTCGATACCCCTGCGCATAGGGACCGACTGCTTGAAAAAAAGCCCTACACGAACGGGCCCGGTACTGTTGGCGTATTTGCTACACGGTCGCAGTACAGGCCAAATCCTATTTTAGTTACTACCGTGGAGGTCTTACACCTTAACCTAAACGAGGGCATCATCGACATTCCATATACGGACGCCGAAGATGGGTCCCCCATACTCGATTTAAAACCTTACCACCTGTATGAAAGGGTCAAGGATTGTCGTGTGCCAGCATGGTGCCAGCACTGGCCGGCATGGTATGAAGACGCCGCAGGGTTTAACTGGCAAAAGGAGTTCAATTTTTTGCAAGAGGGGTAAGAACGTATCGAAGCAAGCACCAGCGTTACATTGCATTATGACTAATAAGGAAAAGGTCTTACAGGCAATAAAATTCATCGAGCGAAACTTGCAGTCAGATATTGGCATGCTGGAAATAGCGAGGGAAGGGTGCTGTTCTCTCTACCATTTCACCCGGCTCTTCCAAGGCATTACCGGGATGTCACCAAAAAAATATCTTCTGACGCGCAGGCTTACCGAAAGTGTGAACGAATTGCGAAAGGGCAACAAAAAAATAGCCGATATTGCCTATGATTACCAATTTGGCAGCCATGAGGTGTTTACGCGTGCCTTTAAGAAGCATTTTGGGATCAATCCCTCGGTGGCCAAGAGCCATAAAAACCTAAATGTACAGCCCGCCACATTTGCCATCACGGAAGATTATATTTATCAATCAGAAAAGGCCAGGAACGAGCCCCCGGTACTCGTACAGCTACCTCAAAAACTATTGGTAGGTATTTCCTTTTTCAGGGGTGACGACCAGGGGCCTATTGATCTCTCCTTAGAGTGGGGTCAGTTCATGAACGTGATCCAAGCTATCAAGAATAAAATCATGCCGGAACGTTTCTACCAAGTCCAATTTTGGTCCAAAGACCAAGACCTGGGCGGGCTGTACTTCCACATCGGGGTGGAAGTAGAAAACATCGACGATGTAGACCCACAATTCGTGGTAAAAGTAATCCCACAAGGCGAATACCTACAGTTTATCCACAAGGGGCCTGCTAACAAGGTAAGATATACCTACCGCTACATTTACCAGCAATACCTGCCCGGAACGGCATACTCGCTAACCCATCCGTTCAACTTCGAGTTTTACGGAAAAAAATGCTTAGGGCCCTATAATGAGCAGTCAGAAAGTGAGGTCTTTATTCCCGTGGATACCGGGAACCCCATTTTGGGATAAGGACAAAGTAAGACGAAGTGGAGCTCATATACCTTCTTCCACGCCAAGTGCGCAAAGATACTACCGCAAAAGCTTCATTTCGCGCTTTGCGCTTCTTATACTGCTTTGCATGACAGACCTGGTTGGATCGCTAAGCATTAAACCGTTTCTTATCCTGGGCCGAAGTTGGGAACACAATGCTACCATAAATTCAATTTGAGACTCCCTCAAAACAATCAAATTATAATCTTCAAACCTGTGTGTTTTCTTAAAAACACCTGTATTTTGCTTTTGAAATTGCCTCTGAACGCACATGACCATGACGGATCAACCCTTTCTCGACGCCCTTCCGAAGCTTTCGGAGTTAGACACAAAGCTTCTTGAACTTCTCCGGTCCCTAACGCCTGCTGAATGGGAAAACCAAACCGTGGCCAAATTGTGGCTAGTGAAAGATGTAGCGGCACATTTGCTCGATGGCAACATACGAGTGTTATCAATGCTGAGAGATCAGTATTTTGGAGAAGCACCCCCGGGAGATTCCTACGAAGAGCTGTTAGATTATCTAAACCAGCTTAACGCCGATTGGGTACGCGCCATGAAAAGAGTGAGCCCGGCGATGCTGATTTTATTACATGAAATCACCGGGCCGCTATACTGCAAGTACAACGCATCATTGGACCCTTTTGATAAAGCCAGTTTCAGCGTGGCATGGGCGGGAGAGAATGAAAGTAAAAATTGGATGCATATAGCCCGGGAATACACCGAAAAGTTCCTGCACCAGCAGCAGATCCGGGACGCGGTGAACAAGCCCGGCATTATGACCCCAGGATACTACCCGCTCTTTTTGGACATTTGCATGCTCGCCATGCCTTATACCTACCGCGACGTACAGGCTCCCGTGGGATCTACGGTACAGCTAGAGGTCACGGGTGAGGCCGGGGGTTCGTGGTGGCTCACCCATGGCGAGGAGCGCTGGGAGCTTTCAAAAGACCCGGTGGATAATGTTACCGTGGCCATAAGGCTGGGCCCGGATGATGCCTGGAAATTGTTTTCTAAAAGCGTAAGACCCCACGAGCTACGGGAAAGGATCAGCATTACCGGTGATCATAAACTTGGAGAAAAAGCGCTATCCATGGTTTCGTTTATGGCTTAAGTATGAAAGCATCTTTCTTAACTCCTGGTATCGTGTCATCCCTGCAATGAGAGCCAAACTATTTTTTCAAGGCATCCTTGAAAATTCAATTGGCGTATGGAGGGGAGACATCCAGGAACAGCGCGGCCCATTTAAAGCCTGTGGGTAAGCGGTCTATAGGGGCTGGATAGCGCGTTTTGCGGGGAAAATGGGCTTTGTTGCTGGCGCCTTTTTCTTTTGGTTCGTTTTCTTTTGGGCGTGCAAAAGAAAATGAACATAGTGACCCGTCCTAAAATAA
>JANQLQ010000145.1 GCA_028280565.1 Fulvivirga sp. | reverse complement strand
AGAAGGCCTTGGCTAGATGGAATCTTCTCACAGGTAGCCAACTCAAGCCCACCTTTTTTCTACTCTAATGAATAATGCGGGTTTAACATCATTCCTGGCGGCCCTGTGCGCTGGGCATGAGCGAGACCAGGAATCTACGAAGTCGCAGGACGAAAACCCGATGTACACCCCTTCCCGCCCCCACCCCTGGTGCGCTTTTGCAAAGCGTACCCTTCTTCAACGAATTCGGTCGTATGTCGTTTTCTGCCCTGCGCATTTGTAATGCGCCTCGAAACATTCACTTTAGCAATCCCCTATCCCCTGGTCGTAGGTTAAGCAAAGCGGTCCTACGACCCAAAACCATCGAGAGCCCCCCTTTTCGATGGACAGGTCCTCACCCGGTCTTAATTCATACAGCAAGCCACCAAACTAGGGATAAGCTGAAAAGGTAACTGCATGGATGAACGTAAGTCTTTTTTGACGAATTTTACCCATGGCGATATAAACCGGGCGGACGCCCTAGATCATAATAAGTCGTAGCTCCGCTGCGCTCATGCTACGACCAGAAGTGAGTAGCAAACCTTCTTTTTAACGTCATTCCGGGCGGCCCTGTGCGCTGGGCATGAGCGAGACCAGGAATCTACGAAGTCGCAGGACGAAAACCCGGTGGACGCCCCTTCCCGTCCCCACCCAGTCTTAATTCATACAGGAAGTTATAAACCTCAGTTTAAAATCATGGTAGTCTAGGCTTAGCGTGAGGTTTGGCATACTTTCACAGTCTTTGAACTGGGGAGTAGGTTCCGTTCTTCGACGCAGCAGATTCCGGCTCTCCCATGAGCCCTCCCACAGCCACCGGCGCGGAATGACGTTCATTTTTTTAATCGAGCCCAGGTTGTAAACCCAGGGATAGGCTGAAGGGGGTAACTGCATGGATGAATGTACGTTTTTCCTGGCAGACTTTACCCCTGACGATATAAAACCGGGCGGACGCCTAGATCATAATAGGTTGTAGCTACGCTAATGCTACAACCAGGAGGAAGAGGAAAGCGAACCAGGGGTGAGACAAGCAGTAATTTTTACTTTCTGAAATATCTTATTTGTTCCATGCGAATCCTGGCCTGTTCTTCAGTATATTCTGTTTTAAGCAGTTGTTCAACCAGCTCATATTCACCAAACCGGAGGCTATGAACCCCTGGTCCTTTATCAAGCATGTTCAATTCACCACAGGCTTTGCACTTTACGATATCAAAAGCGTAATCCGGGATTCCATCCCGCCTTTTTGTAATGAAAGTTTCGAGCCGGGCTCCACACCGGGTACAGTCTTGGGATAATGTTTCCACTACATTCACAGCTCCTCTGAACAATGAAGCGATCTTTTTTATACCTTGTAAGTACGAACCATAGAGCCACTTATTTAAATCGTCTTCAAACGCCACGTCTACAATTCTACTTAGCTCGATGAAATAGTCGCCAATAAACTCCTTCTCTTCCGTATCGTACCTTGCTTTTTTGAACATGTTTAAACTATCTCTGAGCTCCCTTTTGAAAACCTTCGCCGTTTCGTTCCTTTGAGCGTGTTCAATTAAACGCTTGCAGCAGTCGTTAATCAATCCGGCCATTTGCAGGCAGCGTTCGTGGGACGAAGGGTTCACCCCCCTACCTTCCCATTCGGAAGGGCTGAACTTGTCCTTTTCCAAAAAGTCCTTGAGTTCTTTGGTTATTTTATTCATGGTATGACATCACTTCTGCTGGTGCGAGAACAAAAATAAATTCAGCAGGCTATATTTTGCAAAAATTCATTAAAACACATTTTATTCGAACCGCTTTGTGTCATAACTTCCAGCTGACGAATCCATTTCGATGTATAATCAATTACTTTTTGCTTACCAACTGTGATATGTTCTTCAAAAAAGATAAAGCTCAAGATGCCAATCCTTTTGCAGGGTATGATCCTGAAAACCAACTAAGGCCTAGAATCCCAAAAGCAGATTTCTTCAGGACAACTGGCTTTGATTTTGGTTGGCTCTTATTAGAACCTCTTACGATCTTGGATTCACGAAGTCAAGAACCTGGACTGGCAAAGAGGTTTTCGAAAGGTCAAAAAGCACTTTACTTTTGGTGGTACTTAGATGCACAAGTAACCAATGGAGGATTTGTCCAGTTCTATTATAACGGGTATGATATATATGTACCCGCTATAGTTAAAGGACTTGAAACTATTGGAGATCAAAAAATGGCTGAATTGGTCAAAACGGCCCATAAGATTTACATTTCGAATAAAAAAATAGTAGACAAGGCCAGGGAACAAGACCTTTTTGGAAGCGATTTGTACGAGCGGTTAGAACTGCTCAGTGAATTAGACGAAAAGTACTATGATCTTCATGAGAACACTATGACGATCCTAGAGAAATATGCGAGAAGGAATCCTAACGAATTTTGTGTGGATGAACAAGGACAAACATTCGACAACAGTTTTTCGGGCATTTTATCCACCAAGTATCCAAATGGTAATTTAAAAGAAGAATTTGAGTTGACTAAAGGCGTCATCAACGGGTACCTGAAAACCTATTTCGAGCATGGTCAAATCAAATCTTGGAACCTGTTTTCTTTTGGCGAACAACTGGGTGAACAGAAGGAATGGTATAAAAACGGAAATTCTAAAAAGGTGGTCACAATCGACCCAGTAACCAAAACTGTAAAAGAGCAATTATTTTATGATAATGGTCAATTGGAAGAAGAGCATACTTCAGATAAGACCGCTCAAAGAATTGGAAAGTGGCTGAAATTCTGGAAAGATGGAAGCAAGAAGTTAGAAGCTGAATTCAAAGACGACATGGTCTATTTTGAGAACTATTGGAATGAAAAAGGTGAACAACTCCTTACCAATGGCAATGGGCTTTACATCAATGAGTATTCAATGTTTGAAGATAAGTTACATCGGAACGAACAGGAGTATAAGAACTATAAAAGAGATGGAAAACAGTGGTCTTACATTAACGGCATTTTAACTCTCTACCAGGAAATGAAGGATGGAAAAGAGCATGGGACAACCAGGATGTATGACGACAAGGGAAACTTGAAAGAGGAAGTGTTTTATGAAAACGGCCGAGAAATAAAACGAACTCAAAGTAAATAGATAGGATCACCCCAACTGGCTTTAGCCTGTGGCTGAAGTCACCCACCGGTCGTGGGTTAAGCAAAGTATTCCTCCGCCCCAAACAATCGCAAACTTTCCTTTTTCGCTAGACAGGTCTCCACCCGGTCTTAATTCTTACAGCCACCCACCAAACTAGGGACAGGCTGAACAGGTGGTGAATGGATGAATGTATGTTTTTTCTGACGGATTTTACCCCTGGCGATATAAGCCGGGCGGACGCCCTAGATCATAAGAGGTCGTAGCTACGCTGCGCTAATGCTACGACCAGCAGTGAGGAGTGAGAGACTCCCGGGTAGGGTTAATGAGGACTTTGGCCATTGGGCATAAACAAGAACACCCGGATTACAAATCCTATTGCCACAATAAGTACGCATTACGCTACGCTAAATGCGCACTAGGGAAGTGTGAGTGGTTGCACAAAAGTAGCAAACCTTCTTTTTTTAACGTCATTCCTGGCGGCCTGTGCGCTGGGCATGAGCGAGACCAGGAATCTGCGAAGTCGCTGAACGAAAACCCGGTGGACGCCCCTTCCCACCCCCACCACTGGTGCGCTTTTGCAAAGCGTACCCTTCTTCAACGAATTCGGTCGTACATCGTTTTCTGCCCTGCGCATTTGTAATGCGCACTATCACCTATCCCCTGGTCGTAGGTTAAGCAAAGCGGTCCTACGACCCAAAACCATCGAGAGCCTCCCCTTTTCGATGGCCAGATCCTCACCCGGTCTTAATTCATAAAGAAAGCCACCAAACCAGGTATAAGCTGAAAAGGTAACTGCATGGATGAACGTAAGTCTTTTTTGACGAATTTTCCCCTGGCGATATAAACCGGGCGGACGCCCTAGATCATAAGAGGTCGTAGCTACCCTGCGCTAATGCTACGACCAGGAGTGAGGATTAATGTTTCTTATCCCCACTCATCATAGCTGGACTTTGTATCATGAAAACAAACTCTTTGCTAACAAAACATTGTTATTAGACAAATGAAAACAATTGAAGAAAGTGTTGTTACAGCCATGGATGGTTCTGACAAAGAACTTTTTCCATTTTTACCTTATATACTACAAGACCTTTGGGAAATTGGAGCAGACCCAGGTGCAATAATCAAATTGATAAACAAACATTTTGATAATCATAAAGGCTTAAAAGTTCTTGATTTAGGGTGTGGAAAAGGAGCAGTATCAGTGAAGGTATCAAAAAAATTAGGATGCAGATGCTTTGGGATGGATGCAATCCCCGAATTCATTGAATTTGCTTAACAAAAAGCGAATGAGTTTGAAGTTAAACATCTTTGTACGTTTGAAACGGGAGATATTAGAAAAAGAGTAAAAGACTTGTCCGGCTACGACGTAATTATCCTTGGAGCAATTGGACCTGTCTTTGGTGATTATTTCACAACCCTAACAACATTATCAAGGTGTCTCGATAAAAAAGGGATCTTTATAATTGACGATGGATATATAGAGGACAATAGTAATTATAGTCATCCCTCGACGTTTAAGAAAAACACCATATTACAACAAATTGACAAGGCCGGGATGGAACTTGTTGAAAACGACATAATTCAACAGGAACACATCAAAGATTCAGACGATTTTATGTTCAACAACCTTAAAAAGAGATGTTATGAGTTAATTGAAAAATATCCGGGTAAACGTAATTTATTTTTCGACTACATAAAGGAACAAGAGATAGAAAATGACATCCTCGAAAATAAGGTAGTAGGGACAACAATGGTGATCAAGTTTAAAAAATGATTTAAAAATACACGAACGCACAGCCATATAAATGCATAAAAATACTGGCCAAAATAGTAGAAAATTAAAGGGTTTTAGCCCGCCTCAGCTTTTCTGCAACTTGATAAACTAGACTCGATTAAAAAAATGACCGTCATTCCAGACCAGACCAACCCCCACTGGCGCGCTTTTGCAAAGCGTGCCCATCTTCAAAGTATTCGGTCGTAAATCGCTTTTCCGTCTTGCGCATTTGTAATGCGCCTATCCCCTGGTTGTAGGTTAAGCAAAGCGGTCCTACGACCCAAACTATCGAGAGCCTTCCCTTTTAGATAGACAGGTCTCCACCCAGTCTTAATTCATACAGGAAGTTATAAACCTCAGTTTTAAAATCATGGTAGCCTAGGCTTAGCATGAGGTTTGGCATACTTTCGTGGTCTTTTAACTGGGGAGTAGGTTCCGTTCTACGACACAGTAGATTCCGGCTCTCCCATGAACCCTCACACAGCCACCGGCGCGGAATGACGTTCATTTTTTAATCGAGTCCAGGTTGTAAAACCAGGGATAGGCTGAAGGGGTAACTGCATGGATGAATGTAGGTCTTTTCTGACGGATTTTATCCTTTGCGATATAAACCGGGCGGACGCCCTAGATCATAAGAGGTCGTAGCTCAGCTACGCTAATGCTACGACCAGGACGAGCCACCAGCGCGGAATGACGTTCATTTTTTAATCGAGTCCAGGTTGTAAAACCGGTCATAGGCTGAAGGGGGTAACTGAATGGATGAATGTACGTTTTTCCTGGCAGACTTTACCCTTGGCGAGATAAACCGGGCGGACGCCCTAGATCATAAGAGGTCGTAGCTCTGCTGCGCTCATGCTACGATCAGGACGAGGAAGCTTCGCAATGGTTACTGTTTTTTATGCAATCCTACTGTTGTTTTACTAAGAGAATCTTACCGCAATATTTATCCGAGGCCCAAGGAGTATTTATGGCAATTACCGGGATATCAGTAACAGTAGAAATTATACTGAATCCTTCAATAAACATTAATTTTTGGTTGTTGTCCAGGTATTTCACTAGTATACCTGCCTGTTTTTTGGTGTTATCTTGCACTTGCTCCCAGGTCCCGGTTAAGTCTTTTGTTGTGATTAAATCGGAAAAAATTTCATCATAGCGCATTTTTTTTAATTGGGCAGAGATCGCAATTTCATTCCCTGCAATGACCACAGATAATGAGCCAGGTTGAAATTTACCCGTTAGCGAATCAGGAAGGTCCAGGAAAGATTCTTTAGCAATTGCATATACCCCGTTTAGTTCTTCGTTACTAAAATGAAAAGGTTCATACGATCTAAATCCTGGTATGGCCGTCCTGCATGTTTCACCATTCATACAGCCCGCCAAAAGAAAAACCAAAGCAAACGAATACTTCATATTTTAATTGTTTCGCCTAAAGTATCGGATTCATGTGCTCTTAACAAACTCGCAGTAAGCTTTTAGTTTTACTGCTAGTGTTTTGTCAAACCTTGAATAACGGATTTCTTCGCACCCCTAAGTCCCTTAAAGCGCAAACCAACGCGCGATGGATTGCCCCTTTAGGGGATAGGGGTGCGAAGGAAGGCAAAAAAGCATTTATTACTTGACACCAGTATACTTTAATAGACTCGGCCGACTAGGACCACCGTCAGCGGCCATAAAATCATCTCCATCGAGGTTTTTTACACTTTCACACAAAATAATATTCCGTCAGCGGGAAAAATAATATCTTCACGCGAAATAAAATTTTTCCATCGGGGATTTTTACTGCCTTCGCGGGAGGTTATACCCTTTTCGCGGGGGTTAATCGAACCTTTCCCGAGGTGTCCAGCGCTTTTCGCGGGCTTTTTTTTCGCTTCTGCGGGAGTTTTTAGCGATTTCGCGGTGAAAAAACGTAATGTACTTGTGGCTTCGTAGCGTTTCGCGGGCCCTGTCCTGCCGTTCGCGGGGTACGGGATGATTTCTGCGGGAGTGTGGAAGGGCAGAAATGTTGCTTATAAGGGGCAAAAGCTTCGCAGGGTGCCTGCGAAGCCTTCAACGTTACCGTTTATAATCGCTTGCATAAGCCCTGGCACGGTTCCTATCTTTGCGGAACACGTACCGGCCGGTGACACGTACCTCGTCAACGGCGTCTTTCAGGTGGGCATAGGCGCTGTCGCGCAGCTCTTTGGAACCGGAGTTGTCCGCCTCCTCGCCATTGGCCCGGGCCAGCACTACGGCCAACTCGTCGGCTAGTGCAGCGCCCTGGGTAAGGCGGTCTATATCAAAGTTGATCGCTTTTAGCTCTTCCGCACCGGCCTGGCCCAACGTGGCCAGGTCGCTCAGGTCCTGGATCATATCTGCATGACCCGTGCCGTCGGTGACCTCCCTCACACGGCCCAGCAAATCAGGTCGGCGACGGAAGGCAAAACGGAACGAAGCCAGCAGGTCGTTGCGCTCTTCGTAGGCCTGTGGTGATCGTTCTTTCCATTCTTTCTGCGCTTCCTCCTGCGTATAGCGGTCCTTCATCCAAAGCGACTGTGCATAGCGCAGCGCCCCCGCTCTTACGGGCAGGTCTTCGCCATACATTTTCCAGTCGAGGCCGGAGTCCGTGAGCGCCTTTTTATCTTCTACAGCGATCACGCTTAGGTTTTCCGCCTCCTGTAGGAAGACGTCTATAGGAATAGTGGGGATACGGATCTCACCGGGAAGCATAGCCTCCAGTACAGGGAGTTTGGTCTCGAAATTTTCTTTCGACATAAGTTAAAATAATTTACGTTAGAAAATTGATTTTCGGGTCACTTCCACTACAGGGCACAATGATGACGCCCGGGAACCGGTGATAACCTGTAAGGCTACCGGGGGTCGGCCTCCCTGAGGCAAAAGCAACGTTTTCAAACCCGGAATATACGCGGGGAATTTTGTTTTACAAAATCAGTCTTGAGTGGCAAGTAGTGAGTGGGTTATCGGTCAATACTCAACACTTACTACCCAAGACTACATCCGCCGCTTGACGGATCTTAGTGACGAAATCCATAAGCTTCTCTTTCCCACATGCCTCTCCCAACTCTTCCAGCAAGAAATCATATTCTTTTAAAAAGTACCGGATGTTTTCAAATAGGTTTATCGTGCTCTTAAAGTCCTCGACACTATAGTTAGGAGAGTCGATGAAGATGCTGTAGTAGCTTTCCAGCAGGGCATCGCGGAGCTGGCCGGTGAATTGATTGTCGGGGGTGTAGGCGATGCCGTTGCCCGTATAGTTTTGGAAGAGGTTTTCGTAGGCCGCACTGCCGACGAGGTAGATCGCCAGCGTGTGGCGCTGCTCTTCGCTCATAGTTTCAAAGTTGATTCTTTTCGGATGTGTTGACATAAGGTTATACATTAAAAAAGGAGCGGTCACCGTCAACACATCCATTTCGAGGAAACAGGAAGGTTACAGGACTTGCACCTGTATGCCGCCCCTATAGGGTAAATATTTTTTTAATTATGAATTACATATCACTGGGATACATTTTTCCTCGATAAATTATTTTATAAGACGTGTTGACATACCGAACGTACGGAATAAAGGTTTAAAATCATTACTTTTTAGTATTATTTTTAATTTTTATTTTAAATCTATGCACTAATAATGCACTATTGAATTACTATTTCAAGACTTTCGACAGGTACACCTGACAGGCCCTTGTCTTTTAGCGATACGATTAAAGCCTGGGGGTTCCGTTTGATCTCATGTCTAGGCCTACAGGTTTTCTCTTTTAGCCGAACCCCAAATAACTCGAAAAGGATCGTCATTTCTTGCAGCCCGGGCGTTGGGATCATGCGTGACAAGCCCCATTGGGGTCCCTCAATGTTCCCTGCGTTCACCCCTTGATCCCCTGGAGGAGAAACCAGCCGCGCGGTGGTTCGCCCCTTTAGGGGTTGGGGGTGCGATGGGTGTGCTTAGCTTAATCGCATTGTGGGATCCCTTTGGGAGAACCTGGGAAGTCGCTGAACAAAAACCCCGGTGCGTAGGCAAAGACAACGACCGCGGTAAACGACACAGCAGATCCCGGATATTTTCTCCGCTACTCTCCGAAAATTCCGGGATGACGTTCTGTTTGTTGGTTTTCTAATGGGAGACGATCTAAGAAGCGTGGGGTTTGATCAAGGGGTGCGCTGGCCCATGGCTATAGCATTTATGCTCCTTCCATTCCCTCGATTCCATATTTTTTCCTATTTTGCCCCACCCAACATCTACAACCTATTATTTTATACCCGTGAACGAGGCTTTACAAAAACTACCCCGTACCAAACAAGAAGAACTACAACAACTTACCGACGTGCTCGGCGCCAGCAAGGAGGTGGAAATGGTGATCCTCTTCGGCAGCTACGCCCGCGGCGAGCATGTGGAAGATACCTACGTGGAAAAGGGCATCCTCTACGAATACAAAAGTGATTACGACCTGCTGGTGGTGACCCGCCATGACGACCTGGTGGCGAACATCAAGCTAGAGACCAAGGTAAATGAAACCCTACGGGACACCGGCCGGGTAAAAACACCCATTAGCCTGATCTTCCACTCCGGCAAACACCTGAACCAGGCACTCCGTGAAGGGAGCTACTTCTTCCAGGATATTAAAAAAGAGGGGATTAGGCTGTACGATACCGGCAGGGTAAACCTGCAAAACCCGAAGAAGCTTACCGCGGAAGAGGCAAAGCGGAAGGCGCAGGGGTATTTTGACCAGTGGTTTGAGAGTGCTAACCATTTCCTTGATGATTTTGAGAGTAATTTAAAAAAAGAAAGGCTTCATAAAGCAGCTTTTGAGCTCCACCAAGCCACCGAGCGCTACTATACTACTATTTTACTGATCTACACAGACTACCGCCCGAAGGAACATGACTTAGAGCGGTTGAACCTGCGGGTTAAGAATTGTGATCCACGGTTTGCGGTATTTCCACAGGGTACAGATGAGGAGAAGCGGCTTTTTGAGTTGCTGCGTAGGGCGTATGTGGATGCACGGTATAAGATGGAGGAGTATAGTATCTCTAGGGGGGAGTTGGAGTATTTGGCGGAGAAGGTGGAGGGGTTGAAGGGGGTCGTGGAGAAGCTTTGTGGGGAGAAGATTGGGGAGATTGGGAGGGTTTGAAGGGTATTTTTTCAAAATACTTACTAGGTGGAGAGGAAATTCTTATTTATGTTCTCACCAGTAGCTCAAGATATTTGAAACACCCTTTTTATAATAAACTATACAATTGAAATAAAGTGCATATGCACTTTATCCAAATGTTATACACAACTATGCCTATGAGCTATGATCTCGATATTTGGTCAATAAATCCTTTAGGAGATACAGCTAATGCTCTATTTTCTGATAACGACTTTATTGAAAAAGAAGATCATTATTGTTTAAGCTCCAAGAATTGGCAAATAATTGTTAGTCAGAGCCAGAGAATTGAAATAGAAGATGTGCCAGAAGAGATTGTTCCAATAGTTCCAGGTGTAAGCTATCTAACCACATTAAATCTAGAACCTTTAACAGCGCCAAAATCAGCTATTTCAAAAGTTAAAAAGATAGCTCGAGACTTATCAAAATCGATTAATGGAATTGCTTTGGACAAACAAACTGATGAAATTTTAGGTAAGTCAAATAGCAAAATCAAGCTTTTACCAGCTGAAGATAAGAGATTTGATATTCTTTCAATCAAATGGTGGATAACCAACGAGTTTTTTTAATGAAAGACAGGACTTTCATCTATTATTTAATACAATCAAGAAATATTCGATTGAAGCACTTCCTCATCGTTATGGGCCTTATGAACCACCAGAATTCAAACTGAGCGACAATGGTTTGGATCATTTAATAGACTATTTCTGGACTAACAAAACTGACTTTATTGTAGCTTATCCCAAAAAACCATTCGTTGGATTTTCAATAACTTCAGATACTTCATATGCCCACCAAAGACTAGGTTTTGTATCCAAGTCTGTAGAATTGGAAGTAAATTCCAAGATTCTGGAAGTTCCAGGATGGGATGTTAATATCAAAAGGTTATGGAGAGAAGTTTCAAACACTCTAAATCCTTTTTACGGGGAAGTAAGATTATTGAAGAATTTTACTGAAAGCAGAACTACATACTATATTGATGGAAAAAGTGACTCTCATCCAATTAGAGGTAATAGATGGAGAGGCTTTCCAGAAAGTTTTGGATTAGCGGCTGTTTTTGGCTCTCCTTATGCTGAACTTCTGAATTTCCAATCAAGACTTCATTTTATGGATGATGGTGATTGGAGACTTGGAAAAACTCTTGAGTTTAAAATTGATGATAGCTTTAAACAAAAAATAGTTGATGATTCAATTGGATCTGAACCTCTTTATGCAACGAATTGGCCTTTTGAAAAAGTTGAAGGATACAAAACAAAAGAAGATTTCACAGAATTAGAGGCTAACAATCAAAGTGTAGTCAAAAAAGGAGTTTTCAAGAAGTTCAGAGATTTTCTAATAGGAAGAAAGTAAATGTGTATAACAGGCCCCAAACTGGCTTCAGTCTGAGACTGGAGCCTAAGAATGACTGGCAGTTTGTAACTGTCGTTTAGTCGCCCTAACAGATCGTAGGTTTAGCAAAGCGGTTCTACGAACCAAACCATCAACAGGCCGGAAGAGGTAACTTCATTGATGAAAATATGTTTTTTCTAGCGAATTTTAGCCTGGCGATGTAAACCGGGCGGACGCCCGAGGTAATAAATAGGTCGTAGCTCCACTGCGCTCATGCTACGGCCAGGAGTGAAATTTTTATTTATGTTATCAGCGGTAGCTCAAAAAATATTTAAAACACTCCTTTTATAAAGGATACAATGGAAATAAAGTGCATACACTTTATGCAAATGTTATATGCAATCACATCAAAGAAAATGAGACCATATTCAAGACATAGTAGAAAACTCAGAATAAATAACAGGAAGAAGTTCAATGCTGGAAGCAGACGAGTTTCATGGGAATTTAGTCCTAGAAACTACCCAAGGAAAATTGTTCCTTTTAATCTGCTCCTTAAACGGATTTCAAAAGCTAAACGTCAAGGTCTGACTAAGGAACAAATGAGGAAATATATTGATGCGATGGTTTAGAGTATGGAAAAGTTTACAAACAACCGAACTGAGTACTGGAATGCCATAAAATCCGAGCTTCTTAACTTTTCTAAATCCCAAGAAAGTGAAAATCTGAGATTTAGCTATTTGGAAATCGGTGAGCTTCTAACACACGGATTCTCCATTCCCAACTGGCGCGCTTTTGTAAAGCGTGCCCATCTTCAACGCATTCGGTCGTAAATCACTTTGCTGTCTTACGCATTTGTAATGCGCTTCGAAACATTTACTTTACCAGCTAAACACACTTGGCAAGGTAATCATTTGATATTTTCTGCCTCCAATAGGGATTGCCGGGAAGGTTAGTGAGATCTTGCTTTGGTCAGTGGTCGTAAACAAGAACACCCGGATTACAAATCCTATTGCCACAATAAGTACGCATTACGCTACGCTAAATGCGCACTAGTGAAGTTTGAGTGGTTGCACAAAAGTAGCAAACCTTCTTTTTAACGTCATTCCTGGCGGCCCTGTGCGCTGGTCATGAGCGAGACCAGGAATCTGTGAAGTCCCCCAAACTGGCTTCAGTCTGAGACTGGAGCCTACGAATGACTGGCAGTTTGTAACTGCCGTTTAGCCGCCCTAACAGGTCGTAGATTTAGCAAAGCGGTCTTACGGCCCAAACCATCAAAAGCCTTCCCTTTTTGATAGCCAGACCTCCACCCGGTCTTAATCCATACAGCCACCAAACTAGGGACAGGTAGAAAGGGGCAAATGCGTGGATGAACGTATGTTTTTTCTAACGAATTTTACCCTAACGATGTAAACCGGGCGGACGCCCTAGGTAATAATAGGTCGTAGCTCAGCTGCGCTCATACTACGACCAGGAGTGATTCATAGCATCTTAATTCAAACAACATTTTTTATACTTCTGCCCACTACCACAAGGGCATGGATCATTGCGTCCCGGCTCCTTGTAACTACGCGAGGAGACAGGACTTACAAGTTCTGCCATGTCCTGGTTGAAGGTGTCCATAAGATGCTGGTAAAGCCGAGGATGCTTCCTTTTTAGCAAATGGGGCCGTTCGAAAAAATATTCGCTGGCCACAGCAAAAAACTCTTGCCGGTTGGTGGTGGCATATTCATCAATATCCGACCGGTTAGAAATAATATCCCCGGTTTTTTTATGAATAAAATCCAGCCATGGCAAAGAGTAGGCCTTGTCATCATACCCCGGGGGAATTCCATCAATTGCCCCGTTCTCTTTATCGAAAAGGTGCACAAACTCATGGATCCCCACGTTCCGCTTATCATTCGTAATATCAAAACCAGCATGTAACGAGGGTTTGGACAGGATCATCTTCCCTTCCATAGCTCCATCTCCCACCATGCCGGTAATGATCTCCGATGTACTGCCAATAGTAAAATTTCGATCAAAAGAAGAAGGGTACAACAGCACCTCGTCCAGGTATTTGTAACTGCAAGTGGGAAATCCAAACAACGGGATAACAGCACTACTGGCCACCAATAGTCTATCTTCCAGTGTCACTCCTGTTTGAACACCCGTTATCTTAATGCCTGATAAAAATTGCAGAACATCCGATTCAAATTGTAGTCGTTGTGCCTCATCTAGGTTATTGTAGAAAGGAACTTTATCCCGTAAGATCTCCTTCCATTTACCAGGAGCTTTTACAAGCTGGGTCGTTTTTTCTTTTTGTCCGGCCCGGTATAGCAGGTAAATAACGAGTAGCAACGCAATGATCACGAATACAGCGCCCATGAAACATTCTTAGGTTTGAAGAAAAATTTAGGATGAATAATTCACAATACAAAAGGGTCAATTAGCCAGCCAACACTTTTCCTTATTTTCTTTTTGTGAGGACACCCTTTCAACAATGACTGGTCTTTAGAGATGCTTTAAAAAACGGCAAGGTCGTCGATTATTTCAATTATCTATAATATCTTGAAGGCCATCTAGTACCGACATATCGATGAGCGGTATTAAATCATTTGTTCCAGGCGAATAAGAAACTAGAAATTCCGGCGGCTCCTCGTCCATTGAAACGTCATGTCTTACATCGGTCACCTTGAATATCAATTTGTCTACTTCTTTTAAATAATCATAATCTAAAATCCTGAAGCTGGTATTCTCAACTTGTTTCAAAATTAAAGTAGAGTGATCATAGACATAAAGCCGTTTAAAGTCTTTCTCATTCAGTTTGCCATCACCATTGGTATCTTCATCCCAGCCGGTGATCACAATTAGCGATTTCTTTTTCGATTTGAAGACGCTGTAACCGTCAATATTGACTCGCCTGCCTAGCAAAATCTTTGATTCATTTGAATTAAAATTATATAAAATGATATTGTTGTAATTCCCATATCCATAGTAATAGTGATCCGAACTTATGTTGCTATCAAGCAACCCAAAGATTTTGTCATCCCGGGAGGATCCGTTCGTTATTTTCTTGTGATAAACTGGGATCAAATATGTACGGGTAGCAGTATCAAAGGGATGAATACCTTCAAGGGATATGACCTGGTTGCGAATATTTAATTTCTTTAATGAATCAAGTTCATCTTCAACTATGAGCGTGTTTTCGTAATAGTCCCTGGTACTGAACTCTTCAACTAAAAAGACCACTCCTGCTACAAGGAATATGACAAGGGTTATTGTCCCTACTAGAGCGAAGATCACCTGGTTGTACTGGTTAACTTTATTCATATTATGCGACAGGGAATGTTTCTAATAACCCGGTGTAGCAGGCATATGTAAACTTATTCAATTTCGTCTAAGGTATTGGATTTGTATTGTACTTTCAAGTACTTGGCAAGGTACTCATTTGATATTTTCTGCCTCCAATAGGGATTCCCGGGAAGGGTTAGCGAGATCTTGCTTTGGCCATGGATCGTAAACGAGAACGCCCGGATTACAAATCCTATTGCCACGATAAGTATGCATTGCGCTACGCTAAATGCACACTAGGGAGAAAAAGGTAACTACATAGATGAACATATGTTTTGTTATGACAAATTTTCCCCTAGCGATGTAACCCGGGCAGACACCCTAAGTAAGAATAGGTCGTAGCTCCGCTGTGCTAATGCTACAGCCAGCAGTGAGGGTAAACTATTTTTTGCGTTCCCAAAGTCGGCCGCCGGCAATAAACAATCGGCAACTCCATATTTTGCCTACTGCCCTTTGCCTACGGCTGACTGGCCATGAACTTACTATTACCACAAACGGGGGCAATCATATAATCCTACACGTCAATTGAGGCTTGAGACGGCAATAGTTTGCCTTGCTTCTTTGTTGATCTACTCCCCAATAGCAAAAGCCAGGGTTGCTTCCTTTTGATATTTTTTTGTTTATTGCGTCCTGATGTCGGACAATCCAATAAACGAACTGTTTCGCCGGTTAGGTGAGTTGATGGACAGGCATGACAGTCTTGCCCAAGAGATCATCGAGCTGAGAAATGAGATCAAGGCGTTAAAAGATGTGCCCCAGGAGCTTCCGGAAGTAAAGGTGAGGCCTGTACCACTGCAAGAGGAAAAGGCTAAGCCTGTAGCGCCGGTCTCCCTGCAAGAGCAGGCTGTAAAGGCCCCACCGGCACCCAAAAGGCCTTCCATGCTGGTAAAGAACTGGGAAAAGTTCATTGGGGAAAACCTGGCCAATAAGATTGGCATTGCCATCATTGTGTTGGGGGTGGCCATCGGTGCCAAATATGCCATTGATAACGACCTGGTCAACCCGCTGACAAGGATCATCTTGGGCTATCTTTCCGGGCTGATCTTGTTGGGATTTGCCATAAAACTCAAGACGAAGTATGACACCTTCAGCGCGGTGCTGCTGAGTGGAGCTATTGCCATACTTTACTTCATTTCCTATGCCGCTTACGATTTTTATGAGCTCATTCCCCAGCCCCTGGCTTTTGTGCTCATGGTGGTATTTACGGCATTTGCGGTGCTTTCTGCCCTGCACTATAATAGGCAGGTGATTGCCCACATTGGCCTCGTGGGTGCATATGCCGTGCCTTTCCTGCTAGGCCCCGAAAGTGGTAATGTGCTGGTTTTGTTCACCTACATGGCGATCATAAACGCTGGCATTTTGTTCATTGCATTTAAAAAAGATTGGAAAAAGCTCTATTACACGGCTTTTGGTCTTTCTTGGCTTATCTTTTTCGCTTGGGCTTCGGCCAGTTTTAAGGGAGAGGAACACCTGGCGATTGGATTGGTTTTCAATGCCATCTTCTTTATCACATTTTATATCATGCTGCTGGCATATAACGTGGTGAAAGGTGAGCCGTTTAAAATGGAGGGCATTATCCTATTGCTGGTTAACTCCTTTGTTTTTTACGCTTTGGGGTACCACTTCCTTAAAAGCCACGAAATAGGTGGAAGGCTGTTGGGCGCTTTTACCCTTGTGAACGCAGTGGTCCATTTCACAGTAGGCTTTATGCTGCACAAAAGGAAGCTGGCAGATAAAAACCTCTTTTACTTTGTAGCCGGCCTCGTGATCGTATTCGTCACGATCACTATACCGGTGCAACTGGAGGGTAGCTGGGTCACCCTATTATGGGCAGGAGAAGCGGCCTTGCTTTACTGGATCGGGCGCACGAAACAGGTGCCGGTGTATGAAAAATTGTCCTATGTTTTGATGGTCACGGGCTTTTTTAGCCTCGTGCAGGATTGGCAGGATTATACTGTACAGCCTTACTATGAAACCGACCTATATGCTTATACTCCCTTCCTGCACATCGGTTTTTTCTCTTCATTGCTTGTGGCATTTGCTTTTGGTTTCATCCACCATACTCACCTTAAAAGTGATTTCAAACCCCCATACGGGGAGGAACATATCATCAGTAAAATAGTGCATTACGCGGTGCCGGTTATTTTCCTGCTGGTGCTTTTCAACAGCTTCCGTATAGAGCTGGCCAATTACTGGACTACCCGGTTCATTGAATCCAAAATAGTGGCGTCGGGCGGTTATGAACAAAAGGACTATGACCTGCTTACCATGGGCCAGCTCTGGAATATTTGCTATGCCATGCTGTTTTTCACCCTCCTCCAGCTTTACAATATCCGCAAGATCAAAAACCCTGTTTTAGCCGCTGGAGTTTTGATCATTAGCGCTATTTTAATACTTGGCTACCTGGCGGCCGGCTTGTATAGGCTGAGTGAACTGCGCAGTAGTTACCTCGACCAGCACCTCGCAGAATTTTACAACCGGGGATGGTGGCATATTGGCATTCGCTATGTTACACTCGTTTTCTTGGGGGCGTTATTATTTGCCTGCTACCAGCAGATCCGCCAGGGGCTGGTGAAAATAAAGCTGGAGAAAGCTTTCGAACTGGTGCTGGCCATAACGGTGCTATGGGTGCTAAGCAGTGAGTTACTGAACGTCATGGATCTTTTGGGTTATGCTAATGCCTACCGGCTTAGCCTGAGCATTTCCTGGGGCATATATTCTATGGGGCTGATCGTACGTGGAATCCTAAAAAGGAAGAAGCACCTGCGTATTGCCGCTATCGTATTATTTGGAGGTACGTTACTCAAGCTGTTTTTCTTTGACATAGCCGATCTCAACACCATTTCCAAAACCATCGTTTTTGTTTCATTGGGTGTTTTCCTGCTGATCATTTCATTCCTTTACAATAAGTACAAACCCCTGGTTTTTGAAGAACAAGATGAGAAATAAGATCCTAGCTACTCTCGGAATGTGCCTGGCCGCTACCGGCATATCCCTAGCTCAATTTGGGGATTACCAATACATAAGGCCTGTTCATGGGGTTACGGATCAATGGCACAGCCTGGCGCTACCCGGTGACATCTACGGTAAAGTATCCCTGGACTTTAACGATATCAGGATCATAGAAATAAATGAGGGGGATACCCTTGAAGTGCCCTACCTGGTCAAAAAGCCTAAGCCAAGGTATGAAGAGGTGGACTTTGAAATTATCAATACAACCCGGGCCAATGGGGGATTTTACTATACATTTGAGGTAGGCACAGACCAAACCATTGATGAAATAAAACTGGACTTTGGGCTACCGGGCTTCGATTTTAAAATAGTGCTGGAAGGAAGCCAGGACCAGCAAGAGTGGTTTACTATCGTGGAAGATTACCGGGTACTATCCATTAAGAATGACCATACCGATTATCAATTTACGACAGTCCGGTTTCCCAAGGCCCGGTTTGGCTACTATCGCCTGTTTGTCCCCGGCACAAAGGATCCTGGCTTGGTCGGTGCCGTGATCCGGCAGTCCATAGCCTCGGAAGTGTCATACCGAAACTACGAGCCTACGTACATGGAGGTAGCTCAAGACACCAAAGAGAAGCAGACCGTGATCACAGCAGCCTTTGCGACGCCAGTGCCATTGTCGTCCATTGTTCTTAAGGTGGCCGACTCGGTGGATTACTACCGCCCGGTCACCGTCCAATATTTGAAGGACAGCTTCAAAACCGAAAAAGGCTGGAAGTATAATTTCCAGCTACTGTATCGGGGCACCTTGAGTTCGTTGGAAAACCAGGAATTCCGGTTTGCAACCACGGTAGCCCAGCAGCTAAAAGTGGTGGTGAATAACCACGACAACCGGCCGCTGGCTCCCACGGGCCTTACGGGAAAAGGTGAGGTACACGAGCTCATAGCAAGGTTTGCCACCCCGGGGGATTTCTATTTGTTGTATGGTCATCCCAATACCGGAAAGCCGAATTACGACATCAAAAACTTCGAAGCCAGCATTCCTGCCACGTTGAAGCCCCTGTCATTAGGGGATGAGGGCCTTATCCCACATCATCCAGGGCAAGGGCGACCGTTATTCGAAAACCAATGGTGGTTCTGGCTCATCTTAATCGCCATCATCGGGCTATTGGGTTGGTTTTCCTGGAAAATGATGAAGGGAAGCTAGGTAGAACCGGGATCATTCCTACCTTTCCTCAAGACCTGCCCCCTACCTGGCGCGCTTTTATAAAGCGTGCCCATCTTCAACGCATTCGGTCGTCAATCGCTTTTCTGTCCTGCGCATTTGTAATGCGCCTCGAAACATTTACTTTACCAGCGAAACACACTTGGCAAGGTACTCAATTGATATTTTCTGTCTCCAATAGGGATTCCCGGGAAGGATTAGTGCGGTCTTGCTTTGGTCATGGGGCGTAAACGAGAACACCCGGATTACAAATCCTATGGCTACGATAAGTACGCATTACGCTGCGCTAAATGCGCACTAGGAAGGAGGAGAAGGTAACTGCGTGGATGAACATATGTTTTGTTATGACAAATTTTACCCCTGGCGATACAAACCGGGCGGACGCCCTAGATCATAAATAGGTCATAGCCCCGCTGCGCTCATACTACGACCAGGAGTACAGGGGGTGTAGCATGGCAAACGCTGGAATAAGATGGTGCGCTATAGCATAAAGCACACTGGGTGCATTTGATCACACGCTATAATAAAGAGTTCCCTACCCCACCCTAGCAAATGTTAGTCCTAATTATTGACAAAAATCATTTAGAATTATTCTAAACAATTGGCTTTTGTCTCTAAATTTGTAATTAGATTTGGTCTAAATTAGGAGAGAGATATGATCAGTACCCCTTCCCAGCTACCGGTTTCTAAGCTTTACAAGGAGTATGCTTTTAAGAAGAAGAAAGGAAAGAAGTTGAAAAAAGAGTGTTGCGAGAAGTATTTGAAAAAGAAGGGAAAGTACTGTAGTTCTTGTCCAACATTACACGCGATCTGTGAGCATGCAGGAAGAGATTTTTAGAACAAAAGGCGCCTCTATTACCCATTGTGGCCAGTCTGGCGCTTTCGTATTGACGTATGAGCAGGAAGAGATCGCATTCAAACTGTGTGATCTGTATGCGTTTAGGAAGAAAATCATGAGCTTGGACATCATGGAGCTTTGCGAAACTTCTGCTCCCGATGTAGAGATCATTTGTCTTCCTCATTGTGACCGGTTTTTGGTCCTTAGCCTACAGGAGATACTGCAATTTAGAGAGCTTCTAAACGGAACCTTTGATATCTTGGCCCTTAATTCTACTATTCAAAAGATCTTACGTAGAAATGTATTTAACTTTTGAGTGGCCAATTGGGTTAAAAGAATAAATAAAGAAACAAATGAAGGACATACTAAGAAGACATCATGTCTTAAAAGACGAAATAGTCGATATTTTAAACCGGCAGGTAAAGATGGAGGCCCATTCATCGGCCGCCTATTTGGCCATGGCCGCCTGGTGTGATATTCGCGGTTATGATAATAGCGCTGAATTCTTCTTTAAGCAGTCCGAAGAGGAAAGAAAGCACCAGCTTAAATTATTCCACTACCTATGCGACATGGAATGTAATGCTATCTCTCCTTCCGTAAACGACAGCCAGCATGATTTTGGGACATTAAAGGAGGTATTTGAAAAAGCGCTTGAAATGGAAGTAGCGGTTTCCGATGCCATTCACGAAATTGTAGGCGAGTGCCGGAAGTATAATGACATTGCCACTGAAGAATTTATGCGCTGGTTCGTTTCAGAACAGATCGAAGAAGAGTACGTTGCCCGGAGGGCGTTAGAATTATTCGACGTACTCGGTGAAGATAAAATAGCGCTGGGGATGTTTGAAGAGCGTATTCTCGACATAGAGTACGAAGATAACTGACCCGGTATTTCAATAGGTTTTGAAGGCTTCTCCCTTGGAGAGGCCTTTTTTATTTTAGGCATCATTAAAAATTCAATTGGCGTATGGCGGAGAGACATCCAGGAACAGCGCGGCACATTGGAGGCCTGCGGGTAAGCGGCCTATAGGGGCTGGATAGCGCGTTTTGAGGGGAAAATGGGCTTTGTTGCTGGCGCCCTTTTCTTTTGTTTCGTTTTCTTTTGGGCGCGCAAAAGAAAATGAAAACCGGGCTTAGAACCACAAAATCCCGCTTAATCTGCTCATTACGAGGCTGGCATTACCCGAAACATTTTGAAAATGTAGCCTAATTTACCAAAACTAAACGTTCTCTTATCAAAGCTAATTTTAAAAAACGCACTTTTATAGGATCATGGCGCACTAACGACAACGCCCGGATTACAAATCCTATTGCCTCGATAAGTACGCATTACGCTACGCTAAATGCGTACTAGTTGAATAGTTGAAGTTTAGAGCATCATTAAAAATTCAAGTGGCGTATGGAGGGCAGACATCCAGGAACAGCGCGGCACATTTGGGGCCTGTGGGTAAGCGGCCTATAGGGGCTGG
>JANQLQ010000136.1 GCA_028280565.1 Fulvivirga sp. | reverse complement strand
TTTAAGTGTACTGGGTTTTCGTTTCACGACTTCGCAGATTCCTTGTCACGCCTAGCCCGACGCACAAGTCGCAAGGAATGACGAGGGTAGAAAGTAAAGGATAACGTTCTTAGGTATGGGTGTTGGATGGATTTAGAACAGGATGTGGATCACCCATCCTTTACAACTCGCTGGCAATAGGTTTGAAGCTAAAAACCTCATTATCCATTACTTAAATCTGACAAAGTAGTCCTAGTGTTAAGTTAAGCGTAATCTGACGGCCCAAGTCTTGCTCTTTTTGCCTAATACTTCACCATAAAAAGACTCGCGTAGCTAAGGCTATGCTTACTTTTTATTGCTTCGTCTATTACAAAAATTTCGGCGACTTAACCATCACCTTACACTTAACTTAACACTAGTTACCCAAATTTTGTATTGGAAAGTGTGTTTCAGTTTGACACGCTTTTCATATCTTTTCAGCGATTGATCATGTAAAAATGGTAGCCTGATCGATGACTTAGTATCGCCATTACGGTATATATGGGTGCATTACATGGGACATTTGCACCTAATGTTTTGATAATGAAAAACTTAAACTGGTTTGTGCTTCTATCGGCCCTTCTACACTGCTTATGGCTTTTAGGATTTTAATCTATCTTCTACTAGGAGTACTGGCTAAAACTGCATTTAGCGCTCCTGGTATTGAAGCCCCGGTGTCCAGTGCTTTAAAAGGGTCTAATTCAACCCACCAGGAAAAAGTTGTCCCCGTTTTGCTCGATCATTCCACAGAACTCCACTGCTTAAATGACCACGCTCTTTTTTTACCGGTTTATGAAAAACATATTGCACCCCATGACGCATGGAAAATAAAAGATCGTTTTTTCCCATGGGAAAATGTATCCATTACCCATGATGAGAAAGAAGCCTGGGTCTATTTTGTCATTAAGAATAACACGGACCGGCCCAATACATTTTACTTAAATGGCCAACTGACTGATTATGTAGAACTTTACCAGGTTCTTGATGATCAACCTAAGCTGATCAGTTCATCAGGCTATTTAATGCCTTTTGCAGATCGAGCTATACTAGATTGGGGCTTAATTGTTAGCGGTTCCATCCCGGCCCAATCCGAGCGAGAGTACTTGTATAGATTAAAGTCCGTCACCAAAAATTCGCGCCACTTCATGGATTATGCCCTACCGGGCTGTATTAAACTCT
Organism: Fulvivirga sp.; assembly: GCA_028280565.1. Lineage (GTDB taxonomy): Bacteria > Bacteroidota > Bacteroidia > Cytophagales > Cyclobacteriaceae > Fulvivirga. The sequence goes on along the minus strand of JANQLQ010000136.1, from coordinate 11,100 downwards.
ATTTGCAGCCAGCGTATGAAAATACGTATAAGCTGCGTCGGCGCTTGACCTATTTTTTTCTCGGCGCGATCTTCATCATGTTTGTTTATAATCTCTGTATTTCGTTCATCACGCTTTACAAGGAATATTTTCTATTTTCTCTCTACAACATTGCCACAGTCCTGACCTGTCTTTTCATTACAGATGCCCACTTAGAGACTGGGTTATTACAGACCACAGATTGGGTGCGGAATGTACAATATATGTGCTTTTCCAGTATTGCCCTTTTTTATTTATTGTTCTTAGTCAAATGTCTCGACCTCAAAATCCATATGCCTAGGGTATACAGGGTTTTAAAATGGATACCCTGGCTATACCTGGTCATCTTTGTAGCTCTTATTTTTTCTTACTATGAAATAAGCCTCTACCTTACCATTGTGATCGGCACCTTCTCTTTCCTGGTCACCTTGTATTGCTCTTTTCGCTTATCTTTCGATATACCCATTGCTCGTTTTATTTTAGCAGCAAATATTATTGTAGGTATTGTAGGGCTTCTCAATATAATTAACCTGCTGGGGTGGGTCTCAACCAGTATAATGATCCATACCTCCTATACTCTCCAGTTGGTCGAAGTAGTTATTTTTTCATTTGCCGTGGCCTATAAATTAAGAGTGTCCAAACGAGCTATGCACCAGGTGCGGTATCAAAATGAAATACAGAAAGAAAGGCTTAACATAGAGGAAGCCATGCGCAAAGAACTTGAAAAAGATGTCAATCAAAAAGCAAGGTCCCTCACGGCTACTTCTATCCAACTGCTCAATTTTAATGACAAGCTCACGGAAATTGTTAACAAAGTCAAATTAGATGCGCGTACGGGAAACAACTCCTCGGAATACGTGATTAAAGAACTGGATAACCTGAAAAAAGCGGAGAGCTATTGGAAGAGTATCAAGACCCATTTTGAAAATGTACATCCTAACTTTTTTTCAAAATTGGAACAGAATTTCCCAAACCTCACCTCGAACGATCATAAGCTGTTAGCCTTCCTGAAAATGAAGCTCTCAAATAAAGAAATCGCAATTATCCTCAATGTCTCGAGGCGGGCGGTTGAGCAAGCAAAACGAAGGGTAAAGAAAAAGCTTGGCATGGACCCGGATAATATGGATATCATTGGTTTCGTGGAGAACTCTTCTCTCCAAACGAGAGAATAAGTCAATAAAACCCATTCTTGTTGCCTAGATTTTGCCTGCAAAATGTCCCATTCTGAGCCAGGAGCAGGGTTGTCGTAGTTTTGTAGGGTATAAACATGCTGCCAAACTCCCCTTCCCCTAGTTATGTTTGGATCACTAATGATATTCATTATAGTGGCTTAAATCAGAAAATTTAAAACCTCCGGCTTGATGTTTTTAAGCGAAATACGAACATGAAACAAAGCGAAAACTTTGAAGAATTAAGTGCCTCTATAGTTTCCATTGATCATCCACAAAAATCATTCATCGACGTCTACATTGACCAGATTGACCAAAACTTACGCTCAGAAGAGTTGGCAGAACTTAACAAACCTGCCACCCAATATGCAAAAAGCGGGAATATCAGCATTGCTTACCAAGTATTTGGCCTGGGGTCCATAGACCTGGTCTACGTTCCGGGCTGGGTATCCAATATTGATTGGGTGTGGTCATGCCCCGAATTGGTTCATTTCTTACAAGAATTGGGGAAAATAGCCAGGGTCATTCTCTTTGATAAGCGAGGGACCGGGCTTTCAGATCGCTTGGTAGAGCTTTCTACATTAGAAGAACGCATGGACGATATTCGTGCCGTAATGGATGCGGCAGGCTCCCAAAAAGCGGTGTTGTTCGGACATTCAGATGGAGGTTGTGCTTCGGCATTGTTTGCAGCCACGTATCCCAACCGTGTCATTTCATTGATCACATTTGGACTATTCGCTAAGGGCCGATACTCCCCGGACTACCCGTGGGCACCTAGGACCGAGGAACGTCAAAAAGTTTATGACATGATCCAAAAGAATTGGGGAAATGGCGGGGAAATGGGGTGGGAGGTACTCGCCCCATCCAAAGTGCATGATAAAACGTTCATGAACTGGCTGGCTAACTATTTTCGGTCAGGAGCCAGCCCGAGTGCTGCTATGATGCTGACCAAAATGAATGTCGAAGTGGACATCATCCACATCTTACGGTCTATCAAGGTACCCACACTGGTGATGCAACGCGCCAATAATACAGATGTAAAGATCGAGGAAGGACGGTTCATAGCAGAACGCATACCGGGTGCCCAATTTGTAGGGTTGAATGGTAACGATCATCTTTTCTGGGCCGGCAATACGGGAGAGGTATTAAGTCGAATGAAGGCTTTTATTTTAGATGAAAAGCCAACCGTGTATTATGAAAAACAACTGCTCACGATTATAGTAGCTCGTATTGTTTCCTGCGAAGACACTAATACAAAGCCCCATGAACTGGTAATGAAAATTGTAAAGCGATACGGGGGGAGGTTAATTCAAAGTAGTGCCCTCTCCTTCGTCGCTACCTTTGAAGGTCCGAGCAAGGCTATCTATTGTAGTATGGATCTAATGGATGTGATGCAAAGTGTGAACACGCAGCTTGCCATTGGTATACATACCCGGGAAGTAGCTATCGACGAAGCATACTCGGTAAGTGGCGAAACCAAAGACTTTGTAAAATCGATCTTGGACAAAGCCTCTCCAAATCAAATTTTGATCACCCAAACTGTCAAATATTTACTCCCGGGTACAGGAATAAAGTTTACACCGCAAAGTTCAACATTCCTGTCTATTTCCGGGGATATGCTCCCATTGTTTGCTGTAACCGACCCGGATCGTTTGGATCCAAATGTTTTTGTTTCCCAGCAATCGCCCCAAAAAGATCCCTTCTTCGAGATGGTGCTCCGATGTATAGATGATCACTTAAAGGATAGTGTCTATACCGTGGAGATGCTTTGTAAAAACATAGGCATAAGTGAACGACAATTACAACGTAAACTTAAAGTCATCACCAAAAAGTCTCCCAACCAGTTAATCTCCTCGGTACGATTGCATCGTGCAAAAGAGCTGCTTCTTACGTATAATTATAACATCGCGGAAGTAGCCTTTCAAATAGGGTATTCCAGCCCATCCTACTTTTCTAAGAAGTTCAAAAAAGAATTTGGCATAAGCCCTTCCTCCTTGTTAAAGGAGCCTTGAGTTTGCCATATTAAACTTGGATTATGAACTAGAATTCGTTGTGAAGAAGTAAGATCATCATTGTAACTCAGTAATTAAAACTTTTGGCCCAGGGCCCAGGGTTTTTTATTCCTTTGATCTTGGGTCTTGGTTGTTAACACCCCGGGCAAACTATAAGTAGCATTTGAACGCGAGGACTCCCCCTTCGCTGGGACAAAAGATTGCTTTCACACCTTAATCCAGGTCAAACTAGGACGCTTATGTGAACATACTCTAGTCGAAAGGCTAAGTTCACATTGTAGGAGCTACACCCCAAGTAACGGCTACGATTTTCCCTTTGTTGGTCGGTGAAAAGTCAATGGGCGCCTCCCCGCTAGGCAGTCCAAACTATACTTCCGAAATGCTGAGTTTCGCGTCAAAGCATAACGTAGAGCCTGTCATAGAAAAATTTAAAATGTCAGAAGTGAACCAAGCCATAGATAAATTAGCCAACGGAAAGCCTAAGTATAGGATTGTTTTGGAGGCTAGCATATGAGCCGGAGCTTTTAGATTTTGTAAAAACAAAAATTGGCGCCATTGTCAATGAGCGCCAGCACAAACTTCTCTTTGTGAACTCCCTTCTTCTAAATAGATATGCTCTTAATCTCCACTGGCCGTACCCAGTTTATGCAGGAGTTGCTTTCTCAGGATATTGTTATGAATGACCTTGATCATCGAATTCTCGTCTTGGCTTTCGATAGGTTCATCCAGCAAATTCGTTATTTCCCTTTCAGGCTGCTCCATAGAGAGAAAGATCATTTCCTTCAATGCAGGATCAGAAGCTGCCTTTCTTAGCACTGAGAACACACGCCGCTCCATAATGTCAAGTAGCTGTTCCTCTATGGGGATGTCCATGTCTAAGGTCTCCCGGTTCTTCCATATTTCATGAAAAGACTCCTCCAAGATCATGTCAGTCAAGTCTCTTGACTTTATCGCCGTTATTACATATTCATAATAGTGATCGTAACAACGATCAAACCAATCCAAGAAAGCATCCGAATTGCCAAGGATCAATTTGATTTCCCGAAATCCTTTATTGTTACTCATGTAAGGTCAACTCAATCAATGAAACTTTTCAACGCTGCGTTAGAACGTGTGTTAGTAAAGGTAGCATAAGTTACAATACAAAGTCAATACGTTATAAAATTTAATTTTGCACGGTCAATAATGGATAACTGCTTGCTGGAAACACTGTTTCTCGCCCTAAAATGGTACTAATAATTGTTTAATTGTATTTAAATAATATTGATCTGATAAGCTGGGCTACTTTAAAAAGTGTAGATAAAAAGGGGAAAAGAAGGAGAAAGCGCGTAAAAACGTGCGTACTTTTTACACAATTGCCTGGGCAAATGCCTAAACCAAGAAGTAAAATTACACTATTAGGATTTAATTATTTTGATATTCTACCCGGTTATCACTGTATGGCATTCCTTGCGCCTACAGGAACAAGATTAAAACCCGTGTTAAGTTAGGGTGAGTTTGGGTTAATCAACCCACCAAGAATACTTCACTTCAATGCAAAGTATTGAAAACCAGCTTTCAACCACAGAGTACACCGTGAATACGCGAAGGACATAGAATAATAATCTCTGTGACGCTCGGCGGTCTTCTCCGTTTTCTCCGCGGTTAAACCATTGGCTACTTGGTAATTAAACCTAAAACTCACGTTAAGTTAGGGTATATTCTAGATAAAAAAGACGTAAAGCACCCTCACGACAATTAAAACACCTCTTTGCGAGGCTTTTGGTGAGGTTTAGTACAAGAAGCCGTAGTAATCTCCCGAAACAGGGGACAGCAACGCCTATCCCAACGTATTTGCGCTAAAAGCTCGCAGTAACGATACTGGTCTCTTTTAGGATTTTATCCAGAATTCAAGTTAAGTTTGAATTGACCTAGAGGGCACATGATAAACTATGTTTGCGATATTGAAAAGCCCTGGATCAGTCGGCAGTCGCAAAGGGCAATCGGCAACCTTTCATTTTGCTGACTGCCCTTTGCCAATTGCCGACTTTAAGAATGGGGTCGAAAAAATGGTTTAACCATCACCTTCCACTTAACTGCTGATGTTGTGTCACATTTACTTTGTAGCATCCCTGCGCACCCCTAACCCTGGAGGGGAAATCCATCACACGGTTGGTTCCCTTTAGGAAACAAAGGGGTGAGCGTAGTAAAACGTTATTTTAAGCATGACATGCTACTATCCCTAAACCTATCATCTTTTGCTCACCCGTCGGCTCCATTGATTCCCATGTTCATCTACCAACATCAATACGAACATCCCGGGTTTAAAATCGCTTACATCTATTTTTACACGGTCTTGGACTCTCCCCTCAAAAAGGATCTGTTGTTTTCCCTGGGCACTATGCAATTGCAAGGTGTACTCTTTAGAAGGTTGTAAACCTTCCAGCACGATGTAGTCTTGGGCAGGTACTGGGTATACACGGAGGGCATCAGCCAAGGGGTCGTCCAAATTCAAAATCACCCTGCTCATTTGAATTTCAATTTCCACATCTCGATCCGTTAGGGTAACCGTGCCCGTCTCTTGTGAATGTCCTTCTTTAAACACAGCGTATTCGTAAGTGCCGGCAGTGAGTCCGCTGATCTCTACCCTTCCCTGGTCATCGGTGAAATGGGCTCCTTGGGCCAAAGTGATCCTGGCGTTTTCCAGCGGGTCGTCATTACCAGTGACCAGGAAGCTCAACGTGTGGGTTGAGGGTGGGTGGGTTATCAACGTTACCTCTTCTGTCTTATCAGCATTTTCTATCGTAACGGAACCTTCCACAGTTTGGTAGCCTTCCAAAGAGACCCTGTAAGAATAAGTGCCGCTGGGCAGGCCTGGTATCATCACCTCGCCGGCATCACTACTGAAATAGTCAGCCCCTTGCACATTGATCAAGGCATTCACCAATACGCCTGGCCCGCCCGTAACTCGAAAGGTCAAAGTGTAGGTAGGTAGTGTAGTAACGTTCATGATCACGTTTTCTAGCACATCAGAACCGTTTATGGTCACCGAACGATTTATGGTTTCATAGCCGTCCAGCGCTACGGAATAAGTATACACCCCATTCATAAGGCCGGGGATCATTATTTCACCTGGGCTATTGCCGCGATATTCCATACCTTCAAAATTGACCACCGCATTGAGAGGGGCATTAGTATCGTCAAAGACACGAACAGTCAGCGTGTAAGTGGAGATGGAAACAAGGTTCAAGGTAACCTCTTCGGTTTGATCGGCATTGCTAACGGTAACCGTACCGTTGACCGTGGTGTACCCCGGTACCGAGATCGAATAATTATAAGTCCCGTTGACCAACCCCAGGATCACTGCTTCCCCGGCAGCATCACTACGATATTCTGTCCCTTCAAGATCGATCACGGCATTGGATAGGGCATTAGCACCGTCAGAGACACGAAAAGTCAGCGCATAGGTAGGGATAGAAGTAAGGCTCAAGACTACCTCCTCGGTTTGATCGGCATCACTCACCGTAACCGAGCCGCTGGCAGTGGTATACCCTTGTAATGAGACTGAGTAGCTATATGTACCATTGGTTACCCTAGGGATCACTACCTCTCCTAAGTTGTTACTGGAATATTCCGTCCCGTCGAAATTAACCCGTGCTTTGTCTAATGGGAATCGCCCGTTGGTGATCCTGAACGTCATGGAGTAAGTAGGTAGAACAGGTAGTAATACCACGTTTTCTACTACGTCAGTACCATCAAAAACAATTTTTCCGCTATAAGGTTGGTAACCCGTGGCAAATATGGTGTAGGGATATTCTGTATCCCTGAACAGATCAAACACATTTACTCTCCCGTTATCGGCCTCTTCTAGCTGGTATACGCCTCGCCTAATGAGTAGCTGCGCCTCCTTTATCGGTTGTGTACCGTCTGTAATGACGAATGTGGCATCAAACTTGGGCGCATTCGAATTCGAGACGATGGTCACGTTTTCCACCAGGTCGGCATTGGTGATCTCTAGCGTATCTCGAAAGGGCCTGTAACCTAGGGCGTTCACCATGTAGGGATACGTGCCTGGTTCCAAGTTGACTGCCTCGGCATGGCCATTGTTAATACTGTAAGATTGGCCATTGATCGTTACAAACGCAAAGGACGGCACGGGATTAAAACCATCCGTAACATTAAACCTAACCCTGAAGACAGGTGTGGTTCGGGGCGATAAAATAATGACCTGCTCGATGTCCTGGTCTACAATGGTGAATGAGCCCTCCTCGTCCAAATACCCATGAGAGGTCATTTTGTAGGTATAGGTGCCGGGAAGGAGAAGGTCTTGGCTAAAATCTCTGCCTGCTAAGTCATAGTAGATATTGCCCCTACCGCTGTTGAAAAGGACCCCACCTTCACGCACAGGATTTGTACCATCAGAAAATCGTAAGGTAGCTGTATAAGTGGCTACCATAGCCACGTCTAGCCTACTGGCATCCCCCGGGGATACGAGGAAAGAGCCATCGGTGGTATCAAGGGCATTAGCGGCTACAAAGTACGAATAGCTACCAAACGGAAGCCCGGCAAACACAGCCCGGCCCAGCCCGTCGGTAGTTTGGAAGACGGTATCCGGGGGTGTATTGGTATTGATCACACCTACCACGGCATTTTCTACGGGCTGGGGACCCTCTTTTACAAAAAACGTGGTAGGAAACGATTGTGAAGGAGCTAATTCCAAGCTGATGGTTTCCGTTACATCCGCATTGTTGATCGTAATGCTCCCCTCCACCACTTTAAAATTGGGAACGCTGACCTTGTACGTGTAGGTACCGTTTTCCAGGCGGGTAATAATGAATTCATTATTTGAATTTGGGGTATATGCCGTATTATCAAAGAAAAATTCTGTACCGGGCTGGTTTACAGACCCACCTGTGATACTAAACGTGGCCTGGAAGCTGCCCGTCCTTTGGGTGAACAATGCCTTGATCGTTTGATCCGTATCCCCGGCCTGCAAGCGCAAAGGGTTGTCAATGCTGATCACACTCCCAGTACTCTCCCACCCTGCAAATACAGCATTGTTATCCGCCACAGCTTGTACCGAAGCGGTGTTACGGCCTTCCACCACCAGTTGCAGGGAATCCCCTCGAAGTGCTCCCCCGGGGCTGGAAACAAAAGTGTACTGCGGGGTAGTTTCCCACGGCAATACCGGCCTTAGAAAGTGATCATGTGTGTACGCCAGCTTCCAGTCGGTATCCAGCGCTAATCCTCCCAAGGTTTGGATGTAAAACGTATCGGCGAACAGGGTAGTCCCTAAAGAGGTAATCCCGCCGGCTCCATCTCCAGTACTCGTCCCTTTATCCTGCAGGCTGGCCTGGCGATCATAAACATTTCGCGACATAGAGACATTTCTGCGCCCGGAAATCAAAGCTCCTGAATTCTCCAGCGCTAATGCGGGTCCTGCGGCATAGCTTTCCCGGATGGAAGGGGTTCTCCTAACGCCTTGTAGCCAGCCCATTAAACCTCCAACATGATCCGCCCCAATGACTTGTGCCGTTGAATAACAGTTTACCAAGTCCACATTTTCAGCAAACCCCAGTACCCCCCCAGTAAAATTATTTCCACTCACCCGGCCAGAAACATAATTAGCGCTGACAGACAAAGAGCTAGGGCCTTGGGAACCTTTGTAATAGGCCACGAAGCCCCCTACGGTGTCTTTTCCTTGTATCTCTGTGTCGTACAGTCCGAGGTTCTTGATCACTCCTTGATCGCTTTGGGCAATGAGCCCCACTTTATTTTGATCGGGCCGCTGGATGAATAAATGTTCTATCCTATGCCCCTGCCCGTCTAGGGTGCCGGTAAATACCCGCTCGCCTTCTACCGGGTGGCGAGAGGCGATAGGGTCAAAGCCAGCGCCACCGTTCCAATTTCGTGTGGCCGAAGCATCAATATCTGAAGTTAGTACATAATGACGCGCCAGCAGGGTGGGCATAGTATTGATGGACTGTAATTGTTCTATGGTCGTGATTTGGTATGGATCTGCCTCGGTACCAATACCCCCAGGGAAAGGGACATTCTCCAAGAAAAGTGCCGTATAGGTAACATTACCGGTACAGGTGAAGTTATAGGGATTCGCCTGGCTTACAACGGTCCCGTTCTCTTCCCATCTTAAAAAGGTAAAACCCGCCCCGGGCTGTGCTTCGAGCGTAACGGGATCACCGGTGTTATAAAAACTTTGCCCAATAATCCTTGAGGCCGAAGCGGGAAAGACGATCACTTTTACCCGGTGATCATAAAGCTGTTGTTTAAGGTACGGGCGTTGGGTGGCCGTAAAAGCCGGCAGGGTACTCATCTCCCATATATCTTGAAAATCCCACCCGGCGTTTTCGAACGTACTTTGATCCACGAACTCGGCGCTTGTTAAGCCGGTTACCGTTTGGTTGCCGTCATCTTGGTAAATAGGATCACTAACGGGGGTCACCTCGCTATTGAAAAAACAGTCTAATATCCTAGATCCGTTACTGACAGAGATGAATGCACCGTTTGCCGGTCCAGCAGCCACGCCTACCTCGGCATAGGAATTCCTGATCGTGGATGAAATACAAAAGCTGATGAGACCACCGGCACTGGAGCCTGTGGCGGCCACTGCTCCGAAAGCAAATGAGTCATTCACTTCGGATTCGACGCTGAAACCAGCCAAGCCGCCTGCAACTTGTTGGGCCTGCACCTGTGTATGAGTGTAACATTGCGCGATCGTTCCCCGCTCATGTATGCCTATAAGACCCCCCGCCATGGTTTGCTGACTTTCTATTGTACCTGTGGCATAACAGTTTTTTAAGACGGTATTATCGCCGTAACCTACAAGGCCACCAACATCCGACAGCCCGTTAACCTCACAATCTACCAGCCCCAGGCTTTCTATCGTGGCTCCACTAGTTCTCCCAAAGAGGCCCACGTAGAATTCCCGGAATTGGTCTATGTATAAATTCGATATCTCATACCCTTGCCCATCAAAAGAGCCTGTAAATGGATTATCCGTTGCTCCACGGTTGCCAATGGGAGAAAAGCCTTGCGGACGGCCATTATCAACGTTCCAATTCCGGGTAGCTGTAGCATCGATGTCGTTGACAAGGATAAAATGATCTTGCCAATATTCATCATTTTCCGACAAGGTGCGGAGGTCGTCCAGTGTACTCACCCGGAAAGGGTCAGCTACCGTGCCGGCACCACCAGAAAACTGCGCCTGGACGGTAAATGCGGCTAAAAAAAGTGAGATAAAAACAACACAGCGTATAAAAAGGAAACTAAAAATATGTATCATGAGGGATAATGTTAATTCTTCGTGTTAAAAAATGGTTACACTCAGCCCTAAGGGCACCTAGTTTATATACAAATCAAATTTTCAAAAGTAAACGCCACGTGACAGGTTTTTCACCGCTTACCTCTTAAGAAAGACCAAATAGCAGGTGAAAATCAGGTGACTCTTAATTGGGCAGGTCCTTAATTGGCTTAGTTGGCGCAGGTCCGCAGGACCTGTGACTTAACCATAGGCAGGTTCTCCGAACCTGGCGAAGTTTAGTGTATTCGAGATCAGAAAACCAGGAATGGTTAATAGTATCTAATGGAGGTCCTCACCTGTAGGAACATTTTGGAATAGCGTAAAATACCCCTTCAATGCCCGGATTACAAAGCCTATTGAAACGATAAGTACGCATTACGCTATGCTAAATGCACACGAGTTGAAAGCATTGAAAATTCAGGTGGCGTATGGAGGGGAGACCTCCAGGAACAGCGCGGCCCATTTGAGGCTTGTGGGTCAGCGGCCTATAGGGGCTGGGTTGTGCGTTTTGCGCGGAAAATGGGCTTTGTTGCTGGCGCCCTTTTCTTTTGTTTCGTTTTCTTTTGGGCGTGCAAAAGAAAATGAAAACTGGACTTAGAACCAC
>JANQLQ010000065.1 GCA_028280565.1 Fulvivirga sp. | reverse complement strand
TAGTGCCAGCGAACTGCAAAGTATGGGTGATCAACCTCCTGTTCTAAATCCATCTAAAACCTATACCTAAAAACCTCATTTCTTAACTTTCTACCCTCGTCATTCCTTGCAGCCTGTGCGTTGGGCTAGGCGCGACAAGGAATCTGCGAAGTCGTGAAACGAAAACCCGGTATACTCAAAAAAAGGTTTACGTTCAACGACACAGCAGATTCCTGCTCTCGCGCATCGCTCACCCTGCAAGGCTGGCAGGAATGACGATGAAGAGGTTTTTTTCGTTTTTGATGAGGATACCCAACGGGCTCATCTTTCGCTAAATCACTATCTATCCAATAATTGAATGTGACAAAGTAAGACTAGTGTTCAGTTAAGCCTCCAATGATGTAGCGGGTGAGTATGTTCGAGGTAGTGGAAGGTTCTCGACCAGTTAGCAATTGGTGAAGGGTAGTGGGTAAAATAGGGGGTTGCCGATTGAGTCGGTAACGGAATGGTGTTTTATCCTGTAATAAAATTTGGACTTTATAGGGGAAATAATTCTAAGCAAACCAGCCGGGTGTGTTAGGATCAATTATTTACCCTAAGAGGTCGTTGGGTTGCCTTGTCTTAGGCCATGATATGCGGCCCGGAACTTTAGAAGGAAAGAAGTATGTCAAAGGAATGATTGGTCTGTACAGTAGCCGGTACCAATTCTTGGGAAAGAGGTCTTCATTTGTTTGCCAAGCGCGAACGGGTAGCCCCTGTAATCGCCATGGTTCTTTTATGCTGTACGTAAGCTATGACCGCACTTTTATCAAGGTTTAGATCCCCGGGTAAGGACATGGTAACGATCCCTGCTTTATCAGCCGGTAAAGTTTTGAATAATCTTACCACGTTGTCATGATGAAGTGTCCTGTTACGATTTTCCCCCCTGGAAACAAGGTCTTCCCGGTCCTTTTCTACAACAGCAAAATTGACTAGCTGCTCACTTAATGATCCATCTAGCGTGTAAGAAATATCTAACTTGTTATTTTCCTGGACAATATTTAGACTGATGTTATGTTTATTGGAACTGGCAAAAGCCTGTTCCATCGCTTTTTCGGCGGCTGCCCTATTGGACCCTACAAACTCTTTTGTGCCATTTACCACCATTTGAGGGGTATAAATGTTTGAATTATTGAAAGTCCGGGCATATTGCCACTGGCGTTCTGTGAATTCCTCTTTGCTGTAAGGATCTTTCCAACCCAGGTAATTCCAATAACTTACGTGAAAAGATAGGCCAAATACTTTGTCATCCTTTTTAGCGATGAACTCGCTGAGGAGTCTATCGGCCGCCGGGCACGAAGAGCATCCTTGCGAGGTGAATAGCTCAACCACGGCAAAGTCGTTTTCATCCGTGGTTTCGTCCTCATTCTTATCTACGAGTCCAAATGAAACAGTAAGAGCAATCAAGACCACCAACAGGATGGTTGAGTACCTTATGTCGATAACTTTTTGATTTTGATCCATGATAAAATTTCATTAATGGGGATATGATCCCCATAATCCTGTCCATAATAAGCTTTCTGAATGACCTGGTGTTCATCAATTAAAAAGTCGGCGGGTATTAGTGGCTTTTTGGTAATGGATGCCAGGTTAAAAAAACCGCTTTTCATTACTTTAAACACCGCTATGGGGTTCATCACGGCCCTAAACAGCCCCATAGGTGATGATTCTACCCCGTATTCTTTATACCACCTGAGGTCGGGATCAGCAATAATGGGAAAAGGGGCACGCTGCTGGCCGGCGTTTTCATAAACATCCTCCTTTGATGCGGCAAAAAAGGCGATGATGTCCAGCTGGAACCGGTTAAATTCATCGAAATTCTTAATCAAATGATGCACCCTGAGATTGCAGAAAGGGCAAAAAGCATCACGAAAGAACGACAGCAAAACTTTATGGCCACGATGCTCGGCAAGGCGCACCGGCCGGTTTTTGTAATCACTTACAAAAAAATCAACGGCTGGGGCTCCTTCTTTAAGTCGCATACGTAGATGTACGCAAGCCGAGTCGTGGCTGTTGTGTTAAATAGCCGACATTTAGAGCTTTAAAAGGTTGTAAGCCAGTATTATTACATGAAAACAGCGAGTGTTCAGTCAAGGCTCACCTGGCGTGTAGGGTTAGGTGATGAACTTTATTTGCAGTGTTGGTAAGCTTTCGACCCGTCAGTACTAGTTCTACTATGTTACCATCAATTATTTAATAGGCAGGGATCTAACGAAAAAGGAACCCTCCAGATACCCTCATCAAAAACGAAAAAAACCTTCTTTATCGTCATTACTGCCAGCCTTGCAAGGTGAGCGATGCGCGAGAGCAGCCCCATTGGGATTCCTTGTCACGCCTAGCCCAACGCACGGGCTGCAAGGAATGACGATGATAGAAAGTAAGGGGATGACGATGTTAGAAAGTTAAGGAATGAGGTTTTTAGGTATAGGTTTTGGATAGATTTAGAACAGGAGGTTGGTTCCCCATCCTTTGCAGATCGCTGGCACTAGGTTTGAGAATAAAATCTTATTATAAATGACCTAAACCTGGTAAAGTAGTTCTAGGCAAAGGGCAGTGGGCACAATAGGGGGTTGCCGATGGTTTATTGCTAGCAATCGACTTTGAGCACAGGACCGAAAAAAATAGGGCACTCTTTAAAATTAGCTTTGATAGTAAGACGTTTAACTTTGGCAAGTTAAGTTATCTTTCTAAAATATTTCGGGTAACGCCAGCCTCGCAATGAGCAGTTTAAGCGGAGTTATGGGGTTCTAAGCCCGGTTTTCATTTTCTTTTGCACGCCCAAAAGAAAACGAAACAAAAGAAAAGGGCGCCAGCAACAAAGCCCATTTTCCCCGCAAAACGCACTGCCCAACCCC
>JANQLQ010000022.1 GCA_028280565.1 Fulvivirga sp. | reverse complement strand
TGTTTACAGCAACGTGACGACTGCTACGTTAAATCTTTCAGACATCAGCGGTTTAGGCGGCAACCGCTACCGGGTGGTGGTATCGGGTGCTTGCAGTCCTTCGACGACTTCGGCCTCTGCCTTATTGACCGAGGATCTTGAACCTATTGCAGACCTAAGCGGAGTAACTGATACGGAAATATGTTCAGATGAATCCAGCTATCTTATTATTGGTGCTGTGGCTACTAACAGTGGTGGAATTACTTGGAGTAACGGTACCGGGGATGGTATTTTTATAGACAACACTGTTCTCAATCCAACTTATGTACCCGGCACAAATGATATTAGCAATGGTAGTGTTACGCTGACGATGACCTTAGCAGCACCGGGTGTCTGTACAACGCCTTCAGCGGATAATCTCACATTGACGATCAATCCTTCCGCTACAGCAGATGCAGGGTTGGATCAAACAATTTGTTCTTCTGAAAATGTTCTACTTTCGGGTAGTGTTGGAGGAGCAGCAAGTGCAGGGACTTGGACCACCAGTGGGGATGGCACTTTCAACATAAGCGGAACTGCTATTGGAACCTTGGGAACAGATACAGAATATATTCCCGGGGCCGGGGACAGGAGTGGTGGTATGGTAACACTGACTTTAACCTCTGATGACCCGGATGCCGGGGGACCTTGTTCTGCGGCAAATAGTTCAATAAATGTTACGATCAACCCAGATCCTTCTCCATCCATTGTCCCTAGTAATACTAGTGTTTGCGAAGGGGACGTTGGTGAAACCTACAGCGTGTCACCAGTAATCGGTGACAGTTACAACTGGACAGTAGTAGGAGGAACAATAACATCAGGTGCCGGAACGAATAGTATAACGGTGGATTGGGCAACGGCCGGCTTGGGGAATGTAAGTGTAGTACAAATAACGAGTGCAACCGGGTGTAGCCAAACAGCTAATCAACCCATTACCATCAATTCGAACCCAACGCCTGCCATCAGCGGGGACAACGTAGTATGTGCAGGGGAAATGGGCTTGACTTATAGTACGCCAAATATACCAGGGAATGCCTATGACTGGAGTATTACCGGGGGTACGATTACCAGTGCTACGAATACCAATAGTGTTACTGTAACATGGGGAGTAGCCGGGGCAGGAACGCTACAGGTAACTGAGACAGTAAGTGCTACCGGTTGTTTAACGATTAACGTGTTAAATATTAGTATCAATCCTATTCCTGCCTTGACAAATCTTCCATTAGGCACACAGGTTTGTAGTGGTGATCAGCTAAATTTCACTCCAACAAGCGATGTTCCGGGGACAGTGTTCACTTGGACAGTTTCGGCCCCAGCGTCGATCACGGGTGAGACGAACGGCACAGGTACGATCGACGATGTACTGACGAACACGAGCGATGCGATCCAAACGGTGGTTTACACGGTAACGGCGACAGGTTCTGGTCCTTCGAATTGTGTGAACCCGTCGACAGGAGCTTATACAGTGACAGTTTACCCCGTGGTAGATCAAACGATCATGAACAACTCCCCGATAGTTTGCGAGGGGGAACCTTTGTCATTGGATTATGCTACTCCAACGGAGAATGGGGATATCGTATTGACAGCGACCTACCCTGCCGGGGTTAGCGGGAGTGTCAACTACACGGGACAAGGTATTGGAACTTCGGGTACGATCACCGAGAGCTTAAACAATACAACGAGTATCCCGCAGGTAGTCACTTATACGTTTACAGCGAGCGGGAATGGCTGTCCCGTTTCAGTTAGGAATGTAGCGGTGGAAGTTTCCCCGACCCCAACGCTCCAGAACCTTCCCTTTAGTGCACAGATCTGCAGTGGTGATCAATTGAACTTCACCCCGACGAGCGATGTAGCAGGCACGGTGTTCACTTGGACAGTTTCGGCCCCAGCGTCGATCACGGGTGAGACGAACGGCACGGGCACGATCGACGATGTACTGACGAATACGAGCGATGCGATCCAAACGGTGGTTTACACGGTAACAGCGACGGGTCCTGGCCTTTCGAATTGTGTGAACCCGTCGACAGGAGCTTATACAGTGACAGTTTACCCCGTGGTAGATCAAACGATCGTGAACAACTCCCCGGTAGTTTGCGAGGGGGAACCTTTGTCATTGGATTATGCTACACCAACGGAGAACGGGGATATCGTATTGACAGCGACCTACCCTGCCGGGGTTAGCGGGAGTGTCAACTACACGGGACAGGGCATTGGAACTTCGGGTACGATCACCGAGAGCTTAGCCAACACAACAAGTACTCCGCAGGTAGTCACGTACACGTTTACAGCGAGCGGGAATGGCTGTCCTGTTTCAACCAGGAGTGTAGACGTAATCGTTGAGCCAAGACCGGATGTCAATGCTGTAAGTGAAACGATCTGTAGCGGTGAGATCACTAATGTTTCAATCAGTAATCCGAATGGTGTAGCGGGTACTTTTTTTGACTGGGTCGTTGTTAATAATACAAACGTTACTGGGGCGGCCGATGGAAATGGCGCTCTTATTGCCCAAGTGCTTACTACTACTGACCCTATGGTGCCGGGGAGCGTAGAATATCAAATTACTCCATCTTCCAATGGCTGTAATGGGACTCCAGTAAACGTGGTCGTGACCGTAGATCCGCAGCCTCTTGCCAATGCCGGACCTGATGCAGAAGAATGTGATTTAGAACATACCTTGAACGCTTCATTGAGTACCACGGGAGGAACAGGGGTATGGTCAAGAATAGCAGGCCCTGGCAATGTGGTCTTTGATGACAATACATCTCCCGGGACAACGGTGACAGTTGACCAATTTGGTACGTACATTTTTGAGTGGTTAGAAGATAATAACAGTTGTACCAGTACGGACCAGGTTGAGGTCAGGTTCAACGAGGCGCCCCAAGTCCTGTCAGTCGATGATGACGGTGCTATCTTTTGTCAACCTTCGCAGGTCAATTTGAGAGGCATGATAGGCGGTGGTGCCACCTCTGGGGCGTGGTCTTTGGTGTCCGGCGGCACCGGTACGATCAGTGCGAGTAGCCTGACGGGTAACGTTGTTACTGCCACTTACCTTACTACTCCCGGCGAGTTCGGTTCACTTGTATTCCGGTTGACTACCAATGACCAGGATGGTCCTGGGCCCTGTACTCCTGATTCCGAAGAGGTCACTATCACGATCAATGAGGCACCTACGGTCACAGCAGGAGGACCTAGCTTGGATGTATGTGAAGATGCCGGGCAAATAACGTTGCTGGGATCATCAGGAGGATCTGCGAATGTAGTTACCTGGACGGGTGGACTAGGTTCTTTCAGCAACGACAATGACCCCACTGCAGATTACATCTTCGATGCCTCCGAAATTGGCTCGTCGGTGGTCCTCACACTAACGACCGATGATCCCGACGGCCCCGGGCCTTGTGTTTCTGTATCTGACCAAGTGTCGGTGGACGTGAACTTGTTGCCCGTGGTTGATTTTTTTGATCTGCCACAGTTTAGCAATGAGGCAGCCGCTGACATTACTGTATCGGGTAACCAAGGGGGCGGCTTTTTTTCCATCAGCCCAGGGTCGGGCCTAGCCAATCCACGAGTGGAAGATGGGTTGGACAGGGTGGACTTTCAACCCTCTTCGGCAATAGTGGGGAGTAATTTTGTCACTTACACCTTTACAGATGCCGTTGGATGTACCAATGCCATAACAAAAGAAGCTATCGTTAACCCGGTGACTTCCATAGACTTTACCATAGAAGGCGCCCCCTCTGATATAAGCGATAACCCTATTGTGTGTGCCAATATCGGGAGAGTCCGGCTTATTGGATTCCCTGACGCTGCCACGGGCAACCCGGGTACCGAATTTACAAGTCCTGTCTCCGGCCTAGTAACGCAGGAAACAAACGGTGATTGGGTTTTTGATACCGATGGATTAAGTGCAGATACCATTGATATTTTCTACACGTATGTGAATTCTTTTGACGTACCGACCACCTTGATGAAGAAAGTGATCGTACAGGCGAGCCCGGTGGCGGTCATTTCGGTACTTAACTCGTGTGTAGAAGACCAAATCGAGTTTTTTGATAATTCTACAGTAGTTGCATCAACCGTGGTCGATTGGTCTTGGGAGTTTGGCGATGGAATGGTAAGTAGTGACCAAAATCCTATCCATTTTTATTCCCTGCCCAATGAGTACACGGTGGTGTTAAATGTAGAAAGCGCCCAAGGATGTAGGGCATCCACTGAGCTGGGGGTAAGAGTAGGGGATACCCCGGTCCCTGGTTTTGTATGGGCTTCCATATGTAATGGAGACGCTACCGAATTTCGGGATGAATCGGATCCGGGATTAATCAGCCAAATAGAAAGTTTTACATGGGATTTTGGCGACGGGGAGACCATCTCTGGCAATGCGAATGATGCTATCCCGGATGGAACACATGGTGGAAGAACAACGGGTATTTTCGATGATCCTTTCCATGAATATGCCGATGTGGGCAATTACGATGTGACATTGACGGTCCAAACCAATGACGGGTGTATTAATTCTATTACGCAAACGGTGTTTATTCTTCCTTTTAATACGATAACCCCATCCGCACAAGATGCGTATCGTGAAAATTTTGAAGCTGGTGCCGGTGGCTGGGTGGCAACGTCAGGGGTTATTGGCGTTATGAATGATCAACCTGTTTTCAGTGATACAAGCTGGGTCAGGGGTGTTCCATCAGGGTCTACCATTACTAACCCAGGCAATAATGTATGGTGGACAGGTAGAAATGGTGGTGTTTACTTCCCGGATGAAGATTCTTATGTCAATGGCCCTTGTTTTGACTTGTCTCAGCTGACGCGTCCTATGATTTCCATGGATATCTGGGTGGATACGCAAGAGGGTTTTGATGGTGCCGTTTTACAGTTCTCAACAGATGGAGGCCTCGAATGGAATAATCTTGGTGACCTAAACGGCGGCCTTGAGTGGTACAATTCGGAGGGCTTGATCAGTCGGCCCGGGGATAGCCCTGGTAATTTTAACCTAGGAGGAAGAGGATGGAGTGGACAAACCAACGGATGGGTGTCGGCCCGGTTTAGTCTTGAAGAGATCCCCACAATGGAAAGGAACTTCGTTCGTTTTCGAGTGGCTTTTGCTAGTGATGCAAATAATCCTAGCGGAACTAATTTTAATGGATTTGCTTTTGATAATATTTTCATCGGCAACAAGACCCGGACGGTCCTACTCGAACACTTTACAGATAATGGGCTTGAGGCCAGTGTTGACGCCAATAATTATCTAACGGATATGGCTCAAGGTCAACTGGTAAACGCTGAAGAGGTAGATTTTACCACCATCCAATATCACGTTGATTTTACCGGGTCTGATCGCTTCAATCTTGACAATCCTAACGATCCGTCTGGCCGTGTAACTTTCTACGGGGTGTCACAGCCCCCTGTTACCGTCATGGACGGCTCCCGGTTCAACGGTTTGACCTTTGGGCTTTTTGAAGTTGATGTAGATCGAAGGTCTTTGGAAGATCCTTTGTTTGATATCACGATAGATACACTGTCGAGCCCTGCAGATCAACTGTCGGTAGATGTCACGCTAACGTCTCATGTAGACCTGGACCGTCAAGTCGCTTTACACGTGGCAGTAGTGGAAGATAATATCAATTTAGACGGACGGATCTATAGAAATGTATTGAAAAGGCTGTTGTTTGGTGCCGAAGGAGAGACCATTGACATTACTTGGACCCCAGGTACCAGTCAAAGACTGGGGGCCCAATGGACGATAGATACCGAGATCTACGACATGTCTAACCTTTATGTAGTTGCCTTTGTGCAGGATAAGGTCTCAAGGGAGGTGTATGCAGCCTCAATTGCTAAGGCACCAAATAAGACACGATCCACCATCACATCCATCGACCGTGAGCTTGCCGGCCAGGTGCGGAACATTAGTTTATATCCTAACCCTGCCAATAAAGTCCTGCATTTTGCCATTGACTCTTCTCCATTGGAAAGATATGACTGGAAGATCGTAGACCAAAGAGGCGTGACTATGATGGACGGAACACTGGACTTCAACAGTGATGGGATCTATCGCGTAGAGACCACGGGGATGACGAATGGCGTTTATTATGTGGTGGTGGGATTAGAAGGGAAGGCGCTCATGTACCGCAAGCTTGCTATTATGAATAGGGAATAATGACTTTTTCCCGTGCATAAAAACCAAAATTTGGTAGGTTTTACTGGCCATCTACCCGGGGTGCCTTTGAAAATTAGCTTTGATAGTAGGACGTTTAATTTTGGTAGGTTAAGCTATATTTTTAAGATGTTTCGGGTAATGGGAACCTCGCAATGAGCAGTTTAAGCGAGATTTCGGGGTTCTAAGTCCAGTTTCATTTTCTTTTGCACGCCCAAAAGAAAATGAACCAAAAGAAAAAGGCGCCAGCAACCAAGCCCATTTTCCCCGCGAAACGCGCGATACAGCCCCTACAGGCTGCTTGCCCACAAGCTTCAAATGGGCCGCGCTGTTCCTGGATGTCTCCCCTCCATATGCCACTTGAATTTTCAATGATGCTCTACCCGTTTTGGCTTACACGAAGTCTTTTTCTATCATAATTTTCAATTCATCGATGGCCTTTTGACATTCTGTAGAAAAAGTCTCGATCAAATTCGGAATATGATCGGTGTTATAATTCTCTTTGCCGTAGTCTTCAATATTTTTGATCAAGGGTTTAAGCCGATCAATTCCCATAAATGTAATGGAGGGTTTAATTTTATGGGCTACTTTGCCTATTTGTTCCCACTCGGCCTCATTCATCCATTTTTGCATCTCGTTGATCGCAATAGGTGTGTTTTTGATAAACGTTTCCACCATTTCTTTCATAAACACCTTGTCTCCATTACTGACATTTTTTAAGTAGGTAAGGTCCGTAATGCTTTCCTGCGGCGAGTCACTAGGGTGTGACGTTACCGCTACAAACTTTGTCAAGATCTTGTAAAGGTCATCTGGCTGGAATGGCTTAGGTAAGTAGTCGTTCATGCCTAGCTCTATACATTTTTCATTATCACCTTTGATAGCATTAGCGGTCAAAGCAATTATGGGTACCCCTTTTTTAGGATCGGGAAACGTTTTCCTAATAATTTTTGTAGCCTCGTAACCGTCCATAATGGGCATTTGAACGTCCATGAGTATGATATCGTACTCATTCGCTTTTAGCTTTTCTAAAGCTGTGTAGCCGTTTTCCGCCTGGTCTACTCCACAATCCCACTTTTTTAGAATGTTCAGGGCATAAAGCCGGTTGATGTCGTTGTCTTCTACTAGCAATACCTTCAGTCCCTCGAACGAATGCGAGCGTGCCTGTATCGAAGAAGACCGGCCCTTAGGATGCACCAGGTCTTTTTCACTTCCGAATTGGTAGGGGATGAGAAAAATGAACTTAGTGCCTGCATTTTCCCTGCTTTGTACAGAGATACTTCCGTTTTGTAATTCTACCAGTTGTTTTACGATAGACAAGCCCAGCCCAGTACCTCCATAGCGCCGGGTAACGCTTTCATCAGCCTGTGTGAAACTATCGAAGATCTGGTCTACCTTTTCTTCCGGGATGCCCACGCCCGTATCACTGACTTCAAATTTGACCCAGTACCGGCTTCCTTCTTTCCGGTCTAACTCTACGTTTATTTTTATTTCACCGATATGGGTGAACTTCAATGCATTGCTGATCAAGTTGATCAGGATCTGGTTTAAGCGAACGGGATCTCCCAACAGGACATGGTCTACTTCCGGGCTGATGGAGTAGCCTAAATCGATCCCTCTTTCTTTGGATTGGTAAATGAAAGTGTCTACCACCGCTCCTAACTGGTATTTAATATTGAACCCTATGGTTTCAAACTTCAACTTGCCCGATTCAATGACAGAGAGGTCAAGAATATCATTGATAATCACCTTGAGGTTTTCGGTGGAATGCTTTATGGCATTTAAATACTGGAAGCGGTCTTGTTCGCTCGTGGCTTCGAAGAGCAGGTTGGCCATCCCGGCAATTCCGTTGATCGGGGTCCTGATCTCATGACTCATATTGGCAAGGAATTGTTCTTTGGCCTTTTGAGCCCTTAGCAGTTCATCAGCATCTTTCTTACGCTGGCTAATGTCCCGGCAGTCCAAGATAAGGCCCTCTAAGTTTTCCTTATGCTTGAGGTTGATAGAATTAAATTCTAAGTATTTGAAACTTCCATCTTTACAGAGGAACCGGAATTCTACACTTTCATCATAAGGTTTGGTAGTGCTCTGCCGAAAATCCTCTTGGAAGGAAGACAAAGTTTCCGGCTTTACATAGTTAAAGAAGTTTTTGTTGATCAAGCTGCCAGGCTCGTGCCCCAGTGTATCCTCTACAGACGGGTTATGATAAAGAATATTACCATAGTAGTCTACTATAAATATAATATCCGAGCCATCTTCCACCACCGATTTGTAGAAAGAGCCCTCTTTGACGTAGTCCGATAGATTGTTGTCTGGTTCCATGACAGGTTATACTTCTTCTTCCATTTCTTTTAGGTACCGATATATCGTGGATTTGCCGATATCCAATTTGTCTGCCACTTTCAACACGTTATTATCGTACTTGTCAAGGAAGTAGCGGATAATCTTGAAAGTGTAATCCCGTAACGACATCTCTTCAAATAAGAAATTGGTCTCCTTGGAAATGCTGTTGAAGTTGATGTCTTCACTCATCACCTCGTGCCCGTTAGCCATGACCGCGGCGAGTTCTATGATCGACTTGAGCTCACGTACATTGCCCGGAAACGGGTAGGTCATCAGCTTTTCTTGTGCCTCAACGCCTAATACTAATTCTGGCAAGCCGTTTTCTTTCGAAAATTCTTTTAAGAAATATTTTGCAAGTACAATGATGTCCTTATCTCTATCCCTTAATGGGGGCAGATGAACAGGAAGACCCAATAAACGATAGTACAGGTCCTCGCGAAAACTTCCCTTTTTCACCTCTTCGGCCAGGTCCCTGTGCGTTGCTACAATAAGGCGTATGTCCAGCTTGATTATCTCGTTACCTCCCACCCGGGTAAGCTCTCTTTCTTGTAATACACGCAATAGTTTTGCTTGCAGGTTCAGATCCATTTCACCGATCTCGTCCAGGAAGATCGTCCCGCCCTCGGCTTCTTCGAACTTACCGATCCGCCGCGTGCTTGCCCCGGTAAAAGAACCTTTTTCATGTCCAAAGAGTTCGGACTCCATTAATTCTTTAGGAATGGCCGTGATGTTAACCGCCACAAACGGCTTTTTCTTCCTCGTTGAGTTATAATGGATAGCTTTTGCCACTAATTCCTTCCCGGTACCGGTTTCTCCCGTGACGGAGACGGTGATGTTTGTTTTTACTGCTTTTTCCAGTAAGGTGAAGACCTTTTTCAGGGCCACGCTGCTGCCAATGATGCTATTGTCAAACTCGTACTTTTCCGAGATCTCCTGCTTCAGGTGGTCGATCTCTTTAACCAAAGAGAGATTCTTCCGGGCATTATTAACCGTATTGAGCAGCCGGTCTTTTGTTTCCTCGTCCTTAATAATGTAGTCGTAGGCGCCCAATTTCAAAAGCTCAACCGCTGTTCCGATCTTCTCCTGCGCAGAGATGATGATGACTTGGCACGCTGGGTTATATTTTTGGATTTCAATCAGCACTTTCTCGCCCGGCAGATCAGGCAAGGTGTAGTCTAACGTGATAATGGCCGGTTCTTTGTACAAATTTTCCAGGCACTCTTTGCCAGTGCCAAAAACAGAGACCTCGAAATCAGGGTTCAAACTCAGGACATATTCAAGGAATTTTGTATAAGCAGGATCATCCTCAACCACAAAAATCTTCACCGGGTCTTTTTCGTACATAAGAACTTTTTAATTGGTTTTAAACAGCAAGATAGTAAAATGACTAAAAAAATAGGTATCAAAAATCTCCCAGGTGGGATAACTTCGACTTTTACCTTATCAAAAAATGCCCTTTCTTTATCGTGTAGGGACTATATCACATCCTAATATCGAAAGCTACAACAATAAGGATTAAAAATGAATCAATTTTTAGGAAATGATGAGTTACTTATTATATTTTTGATTTCCCTAAGTTTAATGGGTATTCATAAAAAAGTTGTCTGAAAAAATGGTGGATCAATTTAATAATTTGACTCAAGAAGAGGTAGATCTTATGTTCCAAGTGCCTATGCTAGTGGCGATTTTAATAGCTGGTGCAGATAATAATATCGACAAGACTGAAATGAAAGAGGCGATCACGCTATCGAAGATAAAACAGCAAAAGGCGCGAAAAGAATTACTAGATTATTACAAAGAGGTAGGGCAGGACTTTGAGGATAAACTCAAGGTACTGATCCAGAAGTATCCCATAGATGCCGAAGTACGTAACCCTGAGATCATTGCTCAACTGACCCAGCTCAACGAGATCTTTCCAAAACTAGATAAAAATTTTGCGGTGGATTTCTATGCCAGTATCAAAGATATGGCCCGGAAGATCGCGGAATCCTCGGGGGGAGTGCTGGGATACATGTCTATCGGGTACGAAGAGTCTAAATTGATCAGTTTGGAAATGATAAAAGATCCTTCAAAATAACGAGGGCTCCCCTTAACTATGCCAGCGAAAAGCAATCGCACTATTATTGGTAGTTCCATTGCACCCTTCAGGCTGGTCTTCCTGATGTGGCTTACTTTTGCCTTGGACTTTTTGTATGGATTTGATCTTAAGTTCCTAGGTATTTTTCCCCGGGATACGGCAGGGTTGCCTGGTATTTTATTTGCGCCTATTCTTCATGGTGATATCCAACACTTGGTGTCCAACACGGTGCCTATTATCTTTTTAGGGGCTACACTTTTCTTTTACTACTCTAGGGTAGCGAATACTGTATTTGTAGCCTGCTATTTTGGTACTAACCTGCTTGTATGGTTACTGGCCCGGCCATCTTACCACATTGGGGCGAGTGGTGTGGTATATGGGTTGGCGGCATTTTTGATCTTCTTGGGGCTATTTCGAAGGGACTTTATGTCGTTGCTCATCGCCGCCGTGGTCCTGTTCATTTATGGGTCCATTTTCTACGGTGTACTGCCTACAGGCGGGAATATTTCTTGGGAATCTCATTTGTTTGGCGCTATTGTGGGCGCTACCATGGCCTCTTTTTATAAAAAAGCGCGTTTAAGTTGATTTTGCATCCTACCGCCGTAGGTATAACTTGGATCCCAAGCTTACTTGCCAAAACTCCTGCCATTGCAATTCACTGTTCGATGAACTTTCGAAAAGAGATCAATCTATTATAACTTTACCGGGAGAAACAAGATAGGTCAAAGCTTTCCGCTTTCAAGAGATAAAAGAGGCAGAAGCTGCAGCTTTTATGACTTTGCAGGGTCCGTGTAGAGGTGATGATCTTTGATGAAAAATAAAATATATAGAAAATGGCTGTAACACCGGCATCCATCTTAGCGGATCTTAAAAATAAAAAGTATGCCCCAGTCTATTTCCTACAGGGAGAGGAGACGTATTATATCGATGAAATATCCAATTACATCGAGAAGCATGTTTTGACTGATGCAGAGAAAGGTTTTAACCAAACCATTGTCTACGGGAGAGATGCGGCTATGAACGATGTGCTCACGCATGCGAAACGTTTTCCTATGATGTCGGAGCGACAAGTGGTGATTGTAAAAGAGGCCCAGAATATCCCCGATGTTAACCGTGAAAAGGGACAGAAGCTTTTGTCAGGCTATTTGGAGAACCCTGTGCCGTCTACAGTATTGGTCTTTTGTCACAAAAATAAGACGTTAGATAAGCGCAAAGCGCTGGGGAAAGCAGTGGAAAAATATGCGGTAGCGCTGACCACCAAAAAGCTGTACGATAACCAAGTGCCTGCCTGGATCGAAAATTACATGGCCTCCAAAGGCTTCAGTGCCACGACAAAGGCCGTCCAAATGCTTGCAGATTCTATCGGGGTCGATTTGGAACGACTTTCTAACGAAATTGATAAGATCTTGATCAATTTTAAGGAGCCCGTGCAGATTGATGAGCAGACCGTTCATAAATACGTGGGGATCAGCAAAGATTATAATGTGTTTGAACTTCAAAAGGCACTGATCGTCAAGGATGTAGTAAAGGCTAATAAAATCGTCAATTACTTTGAAGCTAACGCGAAGAAGAATCCTATTTTGCCAGTAATTGCCATTTTGTTCTCTTTTTTCAGCAAGCTGCTTGTGGCGCACCATACGAAAGATAAATCCGAGCGTAATTTGGCCTCTGCTCTTAGGGTGAGCCCTTATTTCGTTAAAGACTACTTAGTGGCCTTGCGACATTATCCCTTACCGAACGTGATCAATAACATTCATTATATCAGGCAGGCAGATTTACGGTCGAAGGGAGTAGATAACGCTTCAATGGCTGATGGACAGATATTGAAAGAACTTGTCTTTCGATTGCTTCATTAAAACGGGAGCAAATCCTTGTTCCCATCCTGGATATAGGAGGAAACCCATACCAGCACCTTTAAATTTCTTAGCTTTGGTATAACATAAAGTATTTGATGAATGACAGATACCTTTTGTTAGATCTTTCGTTAATAGATAGTTAACTGACCATTATTAAACCCTACTATCCATGAAGTTTAGACTATCCTTAGTCTTCATTTTTGCAGGCCTATTTTCGGCCGAGGCTCAAAACACGGCGTATTTTACTGGAAGTGAGGCTCATTACCGCAGGGCACTCCGGATGATGGACCGCTCCAATTACACCGCCTCCCGGCAAGAGTTTGAGCGATACCTTTCCGCTCCCGGGGAGAAAGTAAACCAACTTGATGCTGAATACTACCGTGCTTTTTGCGCGCTAAACCTTTACCATGAAGATGGTGAAAAACTCATCGAAGAGTTCATCTCCGGCAACGAAACCCATCCTAAGGCTGTCATGGCCTATTTTGAGCTAGGTGATCATTACTTTAAGCAAAAGAACTACACAAAGGCAGTTCGTTATTTCTCCAAAGTAGACTTATCATTGATCCCGGCAGAAGAACGACAGGAAACGAGGTATAAGCTGGGCTATGCTTATTTCAGTCAACGAAAGTTTGACGAAGCGCTTGAGCGGTTTAACGTGCTGAAGAGGCAGTCGAGTCCTTATTCTTCGGCATCCTCCTATTATGCAGGGTACATTGAATATGAAAGAGGAGAGTATGATAAAGCCATTGCCGACCTGGAACGCGCTCAAAAAGATGAGGCTTATGCTTCCGTGGTGCCTGGGCTATTGGCTAACCTGTACTATAAACAGAAGCGCTACGATGACCTGATCGCGTATAGCAAAAAGGTTTTAGGAGGAAGCCAACGTGTAAACGAAAAAGATTTCTACCTCCTCACGGCAGATGCTCATATGGGCAAAGGGGACTATAAAAAGGCGTCTGAATATTATGATCTCTATGCCTCCCAAATCAAAAAAACAAGCCCGGCTATCCATTACCGCATGGGATATGTCAATTACCGGCTTGGTAACTTTGACAAAGCGATCAATGATCTGAAAAAGGCGGCATCAGGACGTGATAGCGTAGGGGTCTACGCCTCCTATTATTTGGGTATACTTTATCTTAAAAAAGGGAACGAGCTGTACGCGCTCACTGCTTTTGACCAGGCACGTAAGTCTACCATTAACAAGGACTTGACCGAGGAGGCTTATTACCAATATGCCAAGGTGAGTTATGCGCTAGGCCGGTCCGGGCAAGCCATTGAGGCCTTACGATCGTTTTCAGAGACGTATCCCGGGAGTAGCCATGCCGATGAAGTGAACGACCTCTTGTCGCAAGCTTATTTAAACTCCAACAATTATAACCTGGCCATAGAACACATCGAAAGCCTGCCGGTAGTCAACAATAGCATGCAGAAGGTGTACCAAGAAGCTACCTACCTCAAGGGAGCCGAGCTTTTTAACAAAGGTGAGTATTCCAGGGCTATAGAGATGTTCCGCAAATCACTAAAATACCCGGTTAACTACCAGTACAAAGCCATGACCAACCTGTGGGCAGGGGAAGCCTATTCGGTAGGGAAACGTTATGAACAGGCCATAGCGAATTACCAAGCGGTACTCGGAAATACCTTGGCTGCCAACACACCGCATTACACACAGGCCCGGTATGGGATAGGCTATGCTTACTACAATACCAAGCAGTATAGTAAAGCGCTGGTGCACTTTAAGGAGTATGTAAACACCTTGGAAAATGCCCCGGATCAACAATATTATGACGATGCCCTGCTGAGGCTAGCAGATTGCTACTACGTGACTAAATCATACGATAACGCCCTGCTTTACTATAACCAGGCGATTCGTTCGAATAAGGCGGATAATGACTATGCCCATTTGCAAGCGGGAACCGTCATGGGAATACAGGGTAATGTAACCGGCGCAGTAAGCGAATATAACTTCCTGGTCAAGAACTATCCAAAGTCGCGGTATTTGGATGATGCTTTGTTTCAAAAGGGGCAGTTATACTTGGAGCAAGGGGACTACCAGCAGGCCATTAACGGCTTTTCGCAATTGATCTCTAGCAAACCTAATAGCCGATTTGTACCCTATGGGTACACGCGCAGGGCTTCTAGTTACTACAACCTTCAAGAATACGATAAGTCCATACAAGACTACGAAACTGTACTTACTAAATACATTACTCATTCAGCAGCAGGTGAAGTTTTGTTACCCCTGCAGGAAGTGCTTGCCTTACAAAACAGGTCCTCTGAGTTTGACGCTTACCTCGCGCGTTATCGAGAAGCAAACCCGGATAAGGAAGGGTTAGAAAATGTGGAATTTGAGACGGCTAAAAATCAATATTTCAACTTAGACTATCAAAAGGCGATCGCCAGCTTTAAGCAATATACCCGGCAGTACCCCGGTAATGCTAAAGTAGAGGAAGCCCAGTATTACATTGCAGAAAGCTATTATCGCCTGCGAGAGTTTGACCAGGCGCTCGACTATTACAACGAACTCATGTCCGGCGGTACTTTCGCGCAAATGAACCGGGTAGTGGCCCGGGTAGGAGAGATTGAATTTAGAAGCGGGAGGTATGAAAATGCACTGTACTTTTACTACCAGCTGGCCGACATAGCCTCTACTAAAAAAGAGCAGTACAATGCGTGGGCAGGACTTATGGAGTCTTACTACTTACTCAATAAGTTTGATTCCGTAGATCAGTATGCTAAGATCATCCTAGAGCGTGGCAATGTGAACATAAGCTCCCAGAACAAAGCGTCACTTTACCTGGGCAAGTCTGCTTTTGGTAAAGGGGACTACGATACTGCTAAAGACGAATTTTTAAATACATTGAATACCGCCCGGGATGCGCATGGCGCCGAAGCTCAATACTTGCTTGGATACATTTTCTACCAGCAAAAAGACCACCAGCAATCCATAGAGACCCTGATAGAGCTCAATAATAACTTCAATGTTTATGAAGATTGGGTAGGTAAATCTTACCTCTTGCTCGCAGACAATTACGTGGCTTTGGAAGACTTCTTCCAAGCCAAAGGTACGCTGGAATCGGTGGTTGAGAACTTCCCTTTAGAATATATCCGTGAACAAGCCAGCGATAAACTGGTCGAGGTACAACAAATGGAATCCAACACGGTTGTACCGGAAGTAGATGAGCTTGATACTTTAAGTATAGATAATTAATATCCTGAAAATTAATGAATTATAAATTCAACATAGATAAAATCTATCGATACGCTATGAAGTTTTTCTTATCGATTGCTATTCTTTTTTCATTGCTTCATTCCACACCAGCATTGGCGCAGGAAGATTGGGAAAATGATGGAGAAATTGAGGATGTCGAAATTGAAATTGTCAAAGACCGCGAGATCAATCTACCGCGAGCCAACCGGAATTTTGACAAGATCCCTCCTATGAATGTGACATCGGAAGAGGAGGAGTTAGAATACTTTTTTCAATCGATCAACTTTGATCTTCCAACCCTGCAAATAAGGGCCCGGCCTTTGCGTATGAAAAGTGAACGGCTTCCTAAAACGTATGGAAATTATGCCCGGGCCGGCTTTGGAAATTTTGTTACCCCGTACTTCGAAGCCTATGTGACCAGCAAGCGCAGCAAGGACCATATGTATGGTGGGCACCTCAATTTTTTGAACTCGCAAAACGGACCCGTGGATGATTCCAATTCAGGTTCAGGCATGTTAGACCTTGACCTGTTTGGGAAGCTTTTTAACGAAAACTTTACGGTAAGTGGAGACATTGGATTGAGGAATAGGAATTATCATTTCTTTGGTTATGACGAAACAGATGTAGAAGCCCGCGAGAATGTAGAAGAACAAAGGTTCAGTAACTTCTATCTCAAGGCAGCGATAGAAAACACGGATAAGCAAGCTAAACTTCAATATCTCGTAGGGATGCAGTTTGATTATCTCAGTGATGATTTCGATGCCACTGAAAGCGAAGTGCAATTTGATTTTCGTGGCAGTTATGCCTTAGGAGAACTTACCTCTGCCGAGGTGATCAGTGATATTGACCTGATCACCCAGGAAGATACACAAATAGAAGCAGAGACCCGGACCATTTTCCGTGTGACTCCCACGGTAAGTTTTCAATATGAGGGCTTCAGGATCAAGGCCGGGTTTAATGCGGTTTATGAAAACGATACCCTGGGGGATTCGGAGGAGTTACATTTTTACCCCTTGGTTCGTGCTTCCTATGATTTAACGGAAAGCTTCCAGGTATATGCCGGGATACGAGGGGATATTGTAAAAAATACCCTGCGACAGATGACAAGAGAAAATCCATTTTTGGGACCCAATACACCGGCATACAACCAAGATAAAACGTTCGAGTTCTATGGTGGCATAGAAGGAAAGCTTAGCAGTAAACTCAGCTTTGGTGCCGGGTTAAGTGCAGCGAATTATAAAAACATGTATTTCTTTATTAATGATCCCAACGACCAAACCCGCTTCCTCGCGCTTTATGACGATGACAATACCGGTGTTTTTAATGTCTTTGGGGAGCTGGGCTACAATAACGAGGAAAAGTTACGGTTGGGATTGAGGGGAGATGTCTTTGCTTATGACACCCCGGATGCCATAGAAAATGCTTGGCATCGTCCTAATTATAAGCTTACCTTTCTTTCCACGTATAACCTGTACGATAAGCTGATACTAGGGGGTGAGATCTATGCCATTGGAGGGATCCAAGCGTTGGAAAGTGAAACATCTGAAACAGTGGACCTCGATGCCTCTTTAGACCTGAACCTCAAAGCGGAGTACCTGGTATCCGACCAGATCTCGGGCTTCTTAAGGTTTAATAACCTGCTGGCCAATGAATATGAACTACTTTATAACTACCCGTCCCGTGGACTTCAATTTATGATCGGAGCCTCATACAGCTTCTAGCGGTGGAATATGAAAATGGGCATAAATTTATATATTGCTGTATATATGCCAGTTAAGTATGCGCTTGTAGCAGTGAAAAATTAAGTTATTTTTGTAAAATTGACCTTAAGCATTCAACCATAACTGTATTATAATGGCAAAACAAAAAAAAGACCAAGAAGACAACGATAACCTCAATGAAGATAACCTGGACGATATTAACGAGGTGGATGATAGTTTTGGCTTGCCTGAGGTAGATTACCAACCCTTAGCGTCGGAAGAATCACAGGAGGAGAGTGGAGAAACAAGTGAAGCCGATGATCCCTATGAGTATAGCGCTAGCTCTGGTGATACCTTTGGCCAAACACAAGATACGGAAACAAGTCAAGAAACAGGGTATATACCGGGAAGCTATAGCCCGCCAAAGGATGATAGCAACAAAACAGGGATTATCATAGGTGTCATTATCATGCTGCTGGTAGCGGCTGGCGCTATTTGGTTCTTTGGATTTCACCGGCCAGCGCAAATTGCTGAAGAGCAGCGTATTGAAAAACAGCGGAAGGCTGCGGCTGAAAAGCGCAAACGTGAAGCAGAGCTCCAAGCCGAAAGAGAGCGCATTGCCCGTGAGCAAGCCGAGTTGGAGGCCGCAGAACGTGAAGCCGAGGAGGTGACAGAAACGGGTACGGGAACTATCGAGGCAATTTCCGCTCGTACAGGTCGTTATTATGTGGTCGTTGCCAGTGCTATTGATGGAGACCTGGCCATGGATTATGCCCAGGAATTGAGTGCTGGGGGGCAAAGTGTGAAGATTATCCAGCCCTATGGCAGGGTGAAGTTTTACCGGGTTGCCGTGCAAGACCTGGAGAACTGGAATGACGCACAAAATACGGCCAACGAATTTAAAGCCCAATACGGTGACGGGGTCTGGGTAATAAAATATTGACCACTTCAATGATATTAACACAAATTACCACTGCACAAGATACTACCGACGTACTATCCACTACTAATTCCGTAAGGATCATTGATCTCCTTCTGCAAGGAGGCTTTATGATGATCCCCATCTTGGTACTATCTATTGTGGCCATTTATATTTTTGTTGAAAGAGTGAGAACGATCAATGCCGCATCGAAAACCCCGGACCAATTTATGGGCCAGATACGCCAGCAGGTGGAACGTGGCGATGTGGATGGCGCGAGGCTTACGTGCCAACATCACGACTCGCCAGTGGCCAGGATGATCGAAAAAGGCGTGTCGCGGATTGGAAGCCCATTGAAAAACATAGAGGTTTCTATCGAAAATGTGGGAAAGATCGAGATCTTCAAGCTGGAAAAGAACCTTTCACTGCTAGCTACCATCTCGGGTGCTGCACCTATGCTCGGGTTCCTGGGTACGGTGATCGGTATGATCCAGGCGTTTATTTCAATCGCCCAGGAAGAAGGGTCCGTAAGCCCTAAATTACTTTCAGAGGGTATCTATACGGCCATGGTCACTACAGCGGCAGGGCTGTTTGTGGGTATCCTGGCCTATTTAGGATATAACTATCTGGTCACAAGAGTGCAGAAAGTTATTCATAAGATGGAATACAATTCTATCGATTTCATAGATCTACTTCAAGAGCCAAGATAATGGGACTACAAAGTAAACATAAAATTGAGCCGATGTTCAGTATGTCGTCCATGACCGACATCGTTTTCCTGCTACTGATCTTTTTCATGCTTACTTCTTCCTTTATCACCCCGTCGGGATTGCCGGTAAACTTGCCTACCAGTAAAGCGAGTACAGTGGAAATGCAGAAAGTTTCTGTGACCATTACGGAAGAGCTGGATTATTATGTGAACGACAAACAAGTAAGCCGTGCGATGCTAGAAGGTGAACTAAAACGCAAGCTTATTGGTAATGAAGGTGTAGTAGCTTTGCATATCGATAAGTCGGTGCCTTCTGAACACCTCGTCTATGTGGCGGGAATAGCTACATCGCTGGAAGCGAAAGTGTCCGTAGCGGTGAAGAGTAAATAACAGTAAACTAAAATGACAACAGAGGAAGAAAAGAAAAATCAAAAAGTAAGTATGATGATCTCGCTGGGGATCCATGGGCTTATTTTGATCGTTTTTCTTTTTATCCTAGCCTGGAAAGCTCCTGATCCGCCTTTGCCTGAATACGGGATTGAATTAAACTTTGGGATAAGTGACGCTGGCACCGGGGACATCCAACCTCAAACTCCTCCTAACGAGAATACAAGTGAAGAAGAGGCGGCGCCCGAAGAATTGCCACAAGAAACGATAGAAGAAATAGTAGAGCCTGTAGAAACTGCTGAAGAGGTCACAGAGTCTCCCCAAGAGGTGGTTGAAACGGTTGACAACGTCCAAGAAAGCCCTGATGTAGTTCCCGATACACCACAGGAGGAGCCTAGGCCGGTAGTAGAGGAAGAGCAAAAAGAAGAAGAACAAAGGCCTGTCACCACACCTACGGAAAATGAAGAACCTGTGAAACCCGAAGATGGCGCCCAAGGAGATGAGGGGGAAAGCGAAGAAGCAGAGGCGGCTAATCAAGGGGATAACATGGATGAGACCGGTGACGAAGGAGACCCACAAGGTTCGTTGGATTCTCGTGCGCTCTATGGAAACCCCGGGGGCGGAGGAGGTTCATCGCTAGATATGGCCGGCTGGATGTGGGATTTTAAGCCAGAGCCGGAAGATACGTCCAGTGAAACAGGCCGATTAGTATTCGAGATCAAAATCGATGACCAAGGTGAGATCTTATCCGTAAGGCGATTAGAAAGCACCGTAAGTCCTACCGTGGAGAAAATTTACCGGCAAGAGGTGGAACAACTTACCTTCAGTAAAACATCAGATAATGCCTTGGTAGCGCCGATATCTACCGGCAGGATCACATTCGTGATACGTTCTAAGTGATTCGCTTGGGATCTTATTGAAAATTTGGCCAGGCCATAACGAAATAGACTTCTAAAAGGACAAAAGCTTTTGGTCTTTTGAAACAATGATGTAATCCGCATACCGAAGTAACTGTGGAATAAGCGCCAAGTCTATCAAAGTATGTTCGGTTACAGCAGATTCTCCAAGTTGTTCTTTATATTTTTTCCATGGTTTATTTTCTAATCCTCGGCTAATTTTGATTCGGTCAAAGCCCTGGTGGGAAATTTCACTGTTATGATAGATAATAAGGCCACTGACCATGTTGATAATAGGGTTAGATTTCAATAAATGGGCTATATTCTTTGCTGCATAATTGGCATGTCCCTGTCCTGTAAGCATAAAAAAAATAGTGTTTGGGGATTTTGCTATGTGCCTATTGATATTTTGGTAAAGCCCATGCTCACGGTCCCCGCCAAATCCTTGTACCGAATTCCGGATGATAGCCTCAAAATAGGCCAAATCTTCATCTTTAAACGCTATCGGGTATTTTTTAATTAGGCCTTTTAAAACATCTTGTGCACTTATCATGAACTTCTTGTCTTCCCCCGAGGGGAAACGATTATTACGTAGGGCTGAAAATGACTCGGTTTGTGTAACAAGATGTAGAGAATCCAACGAGCCTGGAGGAAAATCATACCCTTTGAC
This sequence comes from Fulvivirga sp., assembly GCA_028280565.1. Taxonomy (GTDB): domain Bacteria; phylum Bacteroidota; class Bacteroidia; order Cytophagales; family Cyclobacteriaceae; genus Fulvivirga. The sequence goes on along the minus strand of JANQLQ010000022.1, from coordinate 15,173 downwards.
CAACTCATTAAGCGCAAAAGCAAAAGTTTGCGGCTTATCGAAATCTACCCCGATGATTTCTAACTTGCGGTCACTAGGTAGTCCTGTGTTGAATTCGTATAACTTCTTCCAAAATGTTTTCCATTCATTGAACACGCCGCCATAAAGTGTTCCTTTTAGCAAACGTTCTTCCCCGGTTTTGAGATAAAGATTATATAGATAAGCCTCGGAAGGACCGAATTCGATGAAGAATTCGGTTAAAGCTCGTGTTCTGTTCAAGTGTTTGATCAGCTCATAGGTGATGATCGGATTTGCCGCGGAGGTATGCTGTTCACCTAAGAAAACTAAAGTTTTATCGCTGGCCGGTACCAAGCTATCCAATGCGGATAAGTTGGCAATTTGTGCAATCGAGGTTGAGGTATGCACGATGAAGTAAAGAACCCAGTAGACCCTGGTCATAATGATCTTAGAACGAAAGAAATGAGCAATAAGTACCTTCGTCAAGCCATTAGATCTCTTCTAAAATAGATTGTCCCTTCGAACCATCCCCCGAGGTCCATTGCCACGACTCGTGAAGTCTTATTTTACCATTGGTCATCGTTTCGGGTTTTGAATAGCAAATCCCCGTCATCAACTCCCCTTCCGTGTTAACTTGGTGATACCGCATATCGATGCATCCCTTTTCATCGACTAGCCCAAGCAAATGCCCGCGTATTATTTTGCCTCCGTGGTATTGGGAGGTGACAATATTACCTTCCTGTTGGTAATGAAAAATAGTCTCACCAGAAGTTTCACTGTTTTCAGAGCTACTTAAGGGTCTGAATTTCTTGTTGTGATAATCCATAGATTTTTGATGCAGTTACTTAGGGTTTTTAAGATTAAAGGCCGGTAGTAAAGTCTTAGCCTATTATGATATCATACTTGGTCAAAAGCCCTGGCAACGCATCCAAAGAAAACTTAGCTTTTTTCACACGATTTCCTTCCGGATCGATAGTAAAGCCGAAAGATGTGCGCAGATCCGCCTTTTCCAATATCGTATTGTCGAATAGGGCGTTTTGAAGATCACAATGGTTGAAAATGGCCCCTGTAAGGTCCGTTCCTGCAAAATCTACCTCGGAAAGATTACAGTTTTCAAAACGAGTACTTTTTAATGAAAGATTGTAAAAAGAGGATAAGTTGAGCTGGCACGAATTGAACCCTACGGAAAACAAAAATTCATTGCAATGCTCGAAACGTAAACCCAGCAGTTTGCAATTTTCAAACCTTACCTCTCGGAAAGCCGTACCATTGATATTCGCCATGCTGATATCACAATTTTCAAAAATACACTCAACAAAGGTGACCCTTTGCAGGTCCACTTGGGCGAATACACAATGGGTGAAAGTACAATCCTCGTACTCACCCTTGGCCAGTACGGTATCGGTGTAGTTTACCCGGTCAAAATTCTCGTTGCTGATATAGTTTGCTTCCATGACTTACCTCACCTCGAAAGTTAATGTAGCCCAATTAGATACGTAGTCAACGTTCTCCTCGTCGCTTTCAGCCATGTGGATGGTGGCTGCATACCATTGGCCCGGGTGGTCTAAAAGGAGGGTGATCTCCCCTTTACTATTTGTACGTCCAGATCTCTCAGTAGGCGTACCGCTTGCCGGCCGGTAGCTGTAATGGACTACCTGGTTTGTTACTGCTTTTCCATCCATTAATAGGGTTAACGTCAAAGCATCGCCTACCGAAAGATCGTAAGGATTCGCTTTCGGAATAAACTCTATCGGGTATCCCAAGCGGGTGTTGAAATGAGAAGTTCTTTTTCCCGTCACTTGTAACAACGCTTTCACGTGCTTTGAATATCGCTCTTTGGCAGGGTTGCCGGATAAGCCTTTCTGCTCGCGTTCGGCGATCACATCGGTTAATCCCTCATGTTGTAGGTAGTCCTTAAAATCATTGGCACTTAATTCAATGACCCTTGGTAAGGTGGAAACGCCAGCTACGTAGGTACCTGCATCACCGGTTTTAAACCTTAAATAGGTGGCTTTGTCTTTATCGTAGTAATCCTCTTGTGCCGGCAGGAATTTGAAACCTGGACCTATGATCTGTGCCGCTATGATCCTATCCCTAGTGATGATGTTCTCACTGGTATCAAATGTCCCGTTAAACAGGTATAATTCAGCGGACGAATGACTTTTTAAAAAATGTGAACCTGTCTTTAAAAAAAGTTCATGTCCCGTGGATATAACGCAAACTGCCAGCAGTAGGATAATTCTTTTCATCTTTAAGAATAGTTGGGTTGATGAGCAATGTTATAAACTATGGCTCATACTTGGTTTTAAATATTCCTCTAATCCCTCTTTAATACGCTTATAGGTTTCCTTTTGCTCGTCTTGATCTGCCTCCAGTAAGGTCATTCTAAAACCCAAGAGTTCCGAGGCAAAGGCGGAGATAGGGACTACACACACTTGTTTTGCCGCCAGTAGATAGTAGACAAATCGTTGGTCCAGCTCCATACCCGGTGATAACCATGTCCCTAAAAGGGCTTTCACCTTTTCATCTTTAATAGGTAGAAACTGGTGTTCATTTAACACACCATTTTTGAAAATAATCGTATTGTAAAAGGCGCCATTAGTAAGGTTGAATTGAATGCCCTCGATACCACAAAAAACTTCAGTGAGATACTTACTACGCTCCCCGATCTGGTCGTTCGTTTCTTTTAAAAATGCTGCATAGCGCGGGTCCCCCATGATACGCGGAATGGCCAACTGGGGTAAGGTAGTGGAGCTTACTTCTATCATCTTGGCGTTATCGATCGTCTGGCAGAGCTTATCAAAGTCACTATCGGCATGTCGATTGTAATATTCCGCCCAGCCACAGCGAGCCCCGGGCCAGGGAAATTCCTTGGAGATCCCCTTAAGCGAAATACCCGGGACGTCACCAATAACTTCTGCCATAGAAGCCGTGCTCGCATCGTTGTAAATGATGTTTTGATAGATCTCGTCGAAAATAAGAAATAGGTTAAACTCCTTCGCCATCTCAACAATACGCTCTAAAATAGGCCTGGGGTAGACCATACCCGTGGGGTTATCCGGGTTGATCACCAAGATGCCCACTATACTGGCATTGTATTTTACCTTCATGTACAGGTCGTCCAGGTCCGGGTACCATGAATTCTCCGGGTCCAAGGTGTAGGTGATGGGGTGGGCGTTGGCATGGGCTGCCTCGGCGGAAGAATGGGTAGAGTATGCCGGGGATGGGCCTATGACCCGGGCGGTAGGGATCAAGAACTGGTAGATCTTGGCGATGGCATCTCCTAACCCGTTGAAAAAAGTAATGTCCTCGACATTGACCTGGGCGCCGCCGAGGGCATTGGTCTTGGAGGCCAAAAATTCGCGGGTAGCTAATAGACCCTTAGAATGGCTGTACCCATACGTTTTGTCCTCGTTGAGTAAACTGACAATAGTCTCTTTCATCCAGGCGGGCAGCTTCCTGTTCTTTTGAATGGGGTCGCCGATGTTTTCCCAGTGTATCCTGTAACCCAAAGCTTGGAGCTGCTCAGCTTTCTTGACGATCCCCCTGATCTCATAGGTAAGCTCATCCGCTCCCTGGCGCAGTAGATTTTGACGCATTTTATGGAATTTGATGTACGAAGGTAAAAAGAAATCGAAAAGAAGGGACTAGGAAATGATATATCGCAGACTTAAACTGTCAACTTCACGAAAAAAAAGTCGATCTCTTAAAGCTAAATCCTTCAAAAATAATCGAATTGGCTTCGGTTAGCAACGGTTGACTGGGGGCTTGAAGTTCTGCTTTTGTTATCTCCTGCCTTGGAGATCCTATGGAATTTTTAGTACCTCAGACCTTCAATCGTTTAAGGCGAGTTATGTTTATTGAATAATTTAGTGTGTAATAGTAAATTCCGGGGTGAAAATGGTATATCTCGCATTAGATGGTCTTCCTAGTGTTTCTAAATTTAATCTTACCCTGCCTTCTTGGAACTTTTTTGGGATCTCAAGCCTAAGCGAATCGCTAGAAGCTGACAAAAGTGTGTTAATATATTTATTGTCTTCGGTAACAGGAACGAAAAAACCTTCTGATAAATCCTCATAATATACAATGTAGGTCCCCATATTTGGATTAAACCCTTTTCCAACTATGGTTACCATTGCTCCCGGAGGACCAGTAGTAGTAAGTATCCTATTCACTTGGGCAAGAGGAGTGTCTGAGACGATAATTCCGGCTGTATCAGGTTCCATTTCGTACCTAGATACGATCAATTCCGTTTCTGCAAAATCAGCGTTACTGGGTATTCTGACTAAAAGGCTATTCTCTTTTGCAGATAATACTTCTGCTTGTAATCCACCGATAGTTACATCATTTTCTCCTGGAACCGGGCTGAAGCGTAAGCCAACTACATTAATTAGGGCACCCGGTATTCCCCCAGGAGGCTCAGGGGCATAAAGAATAATCTTCCTTGATTCATAAGGTTCAAAGGAATTAGGTTCCTCACAACCTATAATTAATAAGTTTAGTCCAACTATAATAGGTAGAATAGAATATAACGGTTTCATTTTTTGTACGATTTGCAATGAGAGGTAAATCATAAAAGCTTCACTCGTTTTGAATTCGTGATTATAAGGCTTTGAGGTGATAGGATTAATAATGATCACCTAAACCTAAATGATAATATAGAATTAGGAATAGTGGTAATCACTTTATCCTCCTAATCCTGTGTAAAGATATTAGCAAACCCAGTTCTCAAAAAGTCATTTTAAGAGAGAACAATACAAACATGAGCTTGAAATACCAAACAATTTAACAAAACCAAAGTACTCAAAAAGCTAAGTTCCTAGTAATCAATTAAAAATTGTTAGGCATTCTTCTTGTTGCAATGTTTAGCCATAATAATGGGTTATAATCAATGTAAGTTTATAATAACATTTTGATCATTTTTATGATTTTGTTTAAAAGTAGCCTCTTGTCGTACTTAAATGACATGTGCCGATATAGACTCATTTATTACCTTGAAGGATTGCACAAGGTGTATAATGGAGTATTATTCTAAAGGTCAAAATGCGAGGTACGAGAGCTTGGTTAATGGCCTTTTGTATAACCGTTATGTTAATGGAATAGGGAGGCTTTTTTTACAATATTCCTCCAATGTCGTTTTTGGATTTAGAATTCTAAAAATTAAAAGAATTGAACCGAACTTATCTTGGTGATTGTTAATAAATGCTCCTGGTAAAATCGTCAATCTTAAATCACCGGGTCGAAAATATTATTCATATTTGCCGACGATTTTTTCGAACCTGATGGATAAATTCACCACCTACCCGGAAGTTATAGAGTATCTCTACACCCAACTCCCTGTTTTCCAGAGAGTGGGTGGGGCAGCCTTTCGAAAAGACCTTAAAAACACCGAACAGCTGTGCGACTTTTTAGGCTTACCCCAGCACCGTTTTAAATCCGTTCACGTAGCCGGAACCAATGGAAAAGGCAGTTCTTCTCATATGCTGGCCTCTGTATTGCAAGAAGCCGGGTATAAGACCGGCCTCTATACCTCCCCGCATTTAGTCGACTTTTCTGAAAGGATCAAGATCAATGGGATGCCGGTCAGCCAGTCGTTTATTATCGATTTTGTCAATCGCATCCGGCCGATGATCGATAAGCTCGAACCTTCTTTTTTTGAGATCACCGTAGCGATGGCATTTGACTATTTTGCTACTGAACAGGTAGATATAGCCATCATAGAAGTAGGTATGGGGGGACGGCTTGACTCTACGAATGTAATTCTGCCCGAAGTGAGCCTGGTCACTAATATCAGCGATGATCATAAACAGTGGCTGGGCGATACGCTTGAAAAAATTGCCGGGGAAAAGGCAGGGGTCATCAAAACACATACCCCGGTGGTGATCAGTGAAAAACAACCCCAGCTCTCACATGTGTTTGATAAAAAAGCTAAGTCAAGCCAAGCCGCTATTCACTATGCTTTCGAGGAATACCAAGCGCGCTGGTATGGCCGCCAGGTGCGGATCAACAGGCTAAATCAAAAAGACTTAGATTTTACCCCGGGGCTGCAAGGAGATTACCAGTTGCACAATTACCCCGGGGTGCTAAAAACGCTGGCGTTGTTAGCGGAAAGGGGGTTTATCATTGAGGATGAGCATACACGGAATGGCCTTCAGAACCTGGTCACCAATACCGGGTTAAAAGGCAGGTGGCAAGTACTGCGTAAAAAACCGCTTGTGATCTGCGATGTAGGGCATAATAAGGCGGGTGTCCAGTCCATACTCCGTCAAATACAGGATACGCCTCATGATAAGCTGTACATGGTATGGGGTATGGTAGAAGATAAGGAAATTGACGATGTACTATCCCTGCTACCCAAAGACGCCTTTTTTTATTTCTGTAATGCAAAAATTCCCAGGGCAAAGCCAGCACAGTCGCTTATGGAGGCCGCAGAACCCTTTGGGTTAAAAGGTGAAGTGATTGAGGATGTAAACGAGGCGCTGAACAGGGCAATATCCGCGGCAGGAGGAAATGATATGGTGTTTGTAGGGGGAAGCACTTTTGTAATTGCCGAAATAGAGGGCCTTTAGACCACGCTTTAACTTACTTATTGACCGTACTTTTCTATTTGTTAAGAATTATCACACATCCTACTTTTGCGCCCTATGAGTAGGGGAAAACTAAAAAGATTTGCTGAAAATGCACTGAGAGACAATATCTTAGAGCCGGGTAAACCCAAGTTTGAGACGATCAAAGGGCATTGGCAGGAACACTTCAAAAATGACAATCCCCTTATTCTGGAGCTTACCTGTGGTCGTGGAGAGTACACGATTGGGCTGGCCCGGCTTCACCCTAATTGCAATCACATTGGTATAGATCTAAAAGGAGACCGGATATGGAAGGGGAGCGGTATCGCTTTGGAAGAAAATTTGACCAATGTTGCTTTCCTACGCACCCATATCTTGGAGTTAGAGCACTTTTTTTTGCCCTCCGAAGTATCGGAAATATGGATCACCTTCCCTGATCCCAGGCCTAGGGATAGGGATGAAAAAAGACGAGTAACCCATCCTCGTTACCTGGCACTTTATAAATATCTACTGGGAAAAGAAGGCTGGGTTCGTCTTAAAACGGATAACACCGGCCTTTTTGAATACACCCTGCACATGTTAAAAAATGCCAACGACATCCAGGATCTCCAGTACACTTATGACCTCTACCATTCAGATCTACGCCCGGAATGTTACGAGATACGTACCCGTTATGAACAAAAGTTCAATGAACAGGGGCACGATATTAAATACCTGAAGTTCCGTTTTAAAGGATAGTGTTTATGATTTTTAAACCCTAGCTTTGTGTTACCCACAAGGTAGACTTGTTTTTTAAACCTAACATTAAAAACAATACCGAGTGAAGCCTTTGGTCAAAGCCAGGCCTCAACGACTTCGGTCGTCCTAGTTACATAGGTTAACAGTGGAAGGCTGACATCAGCGGGCAGCTCAAATCCTGTCTTATTTGGGGTTTAAATAAACCTTCGAAGCCTTGTGGGTATTTTTTATTCTCCCCGGTTACAACAGCATCTTTTCCTTAATACTTGCCTTGTATGTATTGCCAATAGGGATGTTTATTCCGTTAATACTTATTTTTCCCGCTTCAAATGCTTTAACGTAGTCAAGGTTTACTATGAATGATTTATGAGCTCTTACAAAGCGATCAGGGGGAAGTATACGTTCCATATTTTTTAGGCTATCGTGTGTGATCAACGATTTTCCTTCACGGATGATATGGACATAATCACCGGAACTTTTCAAATAAAGGATTTCACTCAGCAGTACTTTGAAAATCTTGCGGTCCGTTTTTACAAGAAGGTGACCATCTGTATTTTCACGATGTGCTTTTTTTCGAATTTTGGCTATGGTTTCCGCAAAACGCGTAGGATTGACAGGCTTCACAAGATAGTCAAGAGCTTCTAATTCGAAACCTTGAACTGCAAATTCCGGGTAAGCGGTAATGAAGACGATGGTGGGAACAGGGGTGAGTTCTTTTACCAAACTAAGGCCGGATAGTTTTGGCATGTTAATGTCCAAGAAAACAACATCAATAGGAATTTTGTCTACAAATTTCAAAGCTTCAAAAGCGTTTGTAGCCTCGCATAAAACTTCAAAATCGCCGTATTTTGAGAGGTATCTCCTGATTATATCCCTAGAGATCGGTTCATCATCGACTATGATACATTTAATTTTCATTTCAAAGCCAGGTCCAGTTGAGCAGTAAATTCGTATGCATTGCTAGTTATTTTTAAATCATGCTTACCCGGGTAAAGAAACTCTAAGCGTTTTCTAATATTTTCTAACCCTATGCCGCTATATTCACTATCTTTTATCTCGTTAGAAGAACCTTGATTATTCCTAGATATGAATTGCAATCGATCTCCAGCCAAGGTCAACTTAAAGTGCGCATAGTCGCGATCTCCTTCACCGCCGGCACCATGTTTAAAGGCGTTTTCGATAAAAGGGATGATCAACATAGGGGCAATATAGAGGTGGTCAGCCTTACCCTCGGTTATAAATCTTACATCCGTTTCCTTGGGAAGGCGTATTTTTTGTAGGGCTATGTAATCTTCGATATAAGTTATTTCCTCCGAAAGTGGAATGTGTTCCTTTTTGGTTTCATAAAGGATGTGTTTCAGAATGTTGCTAAGCTTGATGATATACTCCGGTACTTCCTTTGTACCGGTCAATGACAAGCCGTAAATACTGTTGAGGGAGTTTAAGAGAAAGTGAGGGTTCACCTGGAGCTTTAGGCTCCGTAGCTCCATATCCTTTTGTAGGGCTTCTAACTGCTGTAGTTTAAACCAGCTTTTTGATAGTTTTATCAAGGAGCTTAATACGAGATAACAAGAAAAAATGGTGATCAGTACCCAGGGATCGGTAAATGATACCAGGTAATATTCCCAAGGTAGGGCAGGGATAAGTAATTCAAAGGTAAGTTCATGGGTTAGCAAGGCCAGGGCTACCGTTATTATCGATAAAATAATATACAAAAACACGGATTTCCTAGTGAGCAAACGCGGGATGAGTATTCTCAAATTAATATAGACCAAAACGGCAATGCTAATATGAAAACAGCCGGAATAAATAATATCTATGGGGCCAATGACATTAGATATTGAAAAGTAAGAGCCAATAAAATAAAAGGAAACGGCCCAAAAAATCAGGTGCTGTACCCAAGAGAGTTTGTAGAACTTTTTGACGCTAGGGATCATAGCACCTTTGTGTATTCTTCTTTCGACCCATAGACGGAAGGGTCTTTGGAATAATTTTTAAGAAATTTCTGTATTTCTCTCGGTTTTGCCGTCACCAATACCTCGTCATTGACCATTTCATGGCGTAATCGTATAAGATTACTTTTGAATAGATCATGTAATTTGCTCAAGTCAAATTGGATAAGATTGAGCTTATTGCCCTTCAATTCTACTTTCATAATGGTATGCACAGGGAATAAGTTATCGACAACAATTTTGTCCCCTTCGACCTGGTGGACACCTTCCTCCAACCATGGAAAAAGGTCCATATACAGGGAGCCCTCCACCTCGAACAAGTGCGTTAGATAAATAATGGTTTGATCGCCTGACTTTACCGTCATTTTATAACTACGTGGGTGGTTTTCTTCTTGTTCTTCTTTGTCTTTAATAACGTCTTCATTGGCCGGATGGTCATGCTGCTTTATACTTAGGTTGAAATCACTTAAGTCGATCATAATATTTTCTTTTTCATAGTAGGGTTCGAAGACCAAGAAAGTACTCGTGTCATAAGACCACTTGCCATTCAGGTCTTCATAATAGATAATAGTATCTTCCGTATAAAACGGGAATAAAGAATAAACACACGAGCTAAGGGTAAGAACTGCTCCTAAGGCCAAAAAAAAGAATATTTTTCTCATGGGTTACTGTATTTGTTGTGATGTGAAATAATAGGATTAGGAGGTGGGTTTCAAAGTTTTTCGATAAACGAGGAATTAAAAAGGATAAAGTTGATAAGCCGAATATTGATCCCGGGTTTTGTACCGAAACCGCCCGTGTATTTCCCAAGGTTTACTTGAAGGTTAAACTCTATTCGAAAGCAGTAATGGTGTTCAAACCTTTTCCTTTTTTCACTAGAATAATAAGAGATTTATCCTATTTTTGGCACATAGTAAAAGTTCTTTATACATTCTTATCGAGAAAGGTGGAGGGAAATGGCCCGTAGAAGCCTTAGCAACCCTCCCGATCCTGTATTGGATGGGGAAAGGTGCTAAATCCATCCCGGTAAAACGGGAAAGATAAGCCAGGATAGCATTATCTATGTCATAATATACAGCTTCCTTGAATTATCGAGGAAGCTTTTTTTTTGTTTTGAATTGAATTAGAAATGTCAAGCTTAGGCAATTCATTTTTGCGGTTGAGTGGTTTAGAACCGTTAATAGTTACCCCGGAGACGAATTTCGTGAACATCGGTGAGCGTACGAATGTAACCGGTTCACGGCGATTCTTACGGCTGATCAAGGAAAACAACCTGGAAGAGGCACTGGAAGTGGCCCGTGAGCAGGTAGAAGGAGGCGCCCAGGTCATAGATGTCAACATGGATGAGGGAATGTTGGATGGCAAGGAGGCCATGGTCAATTTCCTTAACCTGATGGCTTCAGAACCTGATATCGCTCGAATACCTGTCATGATCGATTCTTCCAAGTGGGAGATCATCGAGGCAGGTCTAAAGTGCATTCAAGGGAAAGGCGTAGTAAACTCTATCAGCCTGAAGTCCGGTGAAGAAGAATTTATTCACCAAGCCAAGATCATAAAAAGATATGGCGCTGCGGTAGTAGTGATGGCTTTTGATGAGCAGGGCCAGGCCGATACCTATGAAAGGAGAATAGAGATCTGTGAGCGCTCCTACCGCATCTTGGTGGATAAGGTCCATTTCCCGGCGCCGGATATCATCTTTGACCCGAACATCTTTCCTGTTGCTACAGGTATGGAGGAGCACCGGACCAATGCTTTGGACTTTTTTAAGGCTACAAAATGGATCCGCGAAAACCTTCCCGGCGCCCATGTGAGCGGTGGCGTTAGCAATGTCTCCTTTTCGTTTAGAGGCAACAATGCCGTACGAGAGGCTATGCACTCCGCATTTCTCTACCATGGTATCCAGCATGGTATGGATATGGGGATTGTAAACCCTTCTATGCTGGAAGTTTACGATGAGATCCCAAAGGATCTGCTCACTTACGTAGAAGATGTACTGCTAGACCGGCGCGATGACGCCACCGAACGACTTTTGGATTTTGCAGAGACCTTTAAGGGCAATACCAAAACCAAACAAAAGGACGATGCCTGGCGCAATGGAACGGTGGAAGAACGCCTTTCACATGCCTTGGTAAAAGGGATAGTCGACTACATCGAGGAGGACACAGAGGAGGCCCGGAAAAAGCACGATCGTCCGCTCCATGTGATCGAAGGACCCTTGATGGACGGGATGAACGTGGTAGGGGACCTGTTCGGCGCAGGTAAGATGTTTTTGCCGCAGGTGGTGAAAAGCGCAAGGGTGATGAAAAAGGCCGTGGCCTACCTTGAACCTTTTTTAGAGGCTGAGAAGCAGCAGAACCAGTCCACGGAATCAGCGTCCAAGATATTACTAGCCACCGTAAAAGGTGATGTCCACGATATTGGAAAAAACATTGTCGGGGTGGTCCTTGCCTGCAATAACTATGAGATCATTGACTTAGGCGTCATGGTGCCCGCGGAGAAGATCCTCGATACCGCTGAAAAAGAAGGAGTGGTAGCCATCGGGCTCAGCGGCTTAATTACCCCATCATTAGATGAAATGGTTTATGTGGCGCAGGAAATGGAAAAACGTGGTATGAAGGTACCTCTCTTGATCGGCGGGGCCACCACGTCACGGATCCATACCGCCGTGAAGATCGATCCGAATTATAGCGGTTCGGTGGTGCATGTCCTGGATGCCTCCCGGAGTGTTCCTGTGGTAGGGGAATTGATCAGTAAGCGTACTCGTCAAGAATTCTACCAGAAAGTTAAAAAAGAATACGAAGAGCTTAGGGCGGGGCATGCTAACCGTACCTCGGCTAAGAACTACATACCTATTTCCGAGGCCAGGGCCAATAAGGTGATGGTCAATTGGAAAGACTACGAACCGGTGAAGCCGCTCCAGCTCGGGACCCACGTGTTTGAGGACTACCCTCTACAAGAGATCCGTGAATACATCGATTGGACGCCTTTTTTCCAGACCTGGATGTTGAAAGGGAAATATCCCAAGATTTTCCAAGACGAAGTAGTAGGAGTGGAAGCCAAAAAACTATTTGATGACGCTAACCTCATGTTGGATGAGATTGTCAAGGACCGATCGTTGAAGGCTAAAGCCGTGGCAGGTATTTTCCCTGCCCGGGCAGATGGTGATAATGTGATTGTAGATACCAACGAAGGGTCTACGGAATTCCATTTCCTGAGGCAGCAAGGCAAAAAAGGAAAAGGGATTGCCAATGTGTCCCTGGCCGATTACATTGCGCCAGCAGAGACCGGTATCCGTGATTACCTTGGAGGTTTTGCCGTAACAGCGGGTATCGGGATAGAAAAGCTCATAGAAGAATACGAAAAAGAACACGATGATTATAAGAGCATTATGGTGAAAGCTATCGCCGACAGGCTGGCCGAAGCTTTTGCTGAACTAATGCATAAAAAAGTCAGAAAAGACCTGTGGGGCTATGCCAATGGGGAACAGCTGACAAACGAAGAACTGATCCATGAAAAATACAACGGTATCCGACCGGCCCCGGGCTATCCTGCCTGTCCCGATCATACAGAAAAACGGATCTTATTTGATCTTCTACAAGCGGAAAAAAATACGGGGATCACGTTAACGGAATCTTATGCCATGTACCCGGCATCGTCTGTTAGTGGTTTTTACTTCTCCCACCCTCAATCACGATATTTTGGGTTGGGTAAGGTCGAAAAGGACCAGGTAAAGGAGTATGCGGAAAGAAAGGGAATGGACTTGGGGGAGATGGAGAAATGGCTTGCGCCTAATTTGGCTTATAATGTTTGAAGGGGTTTTGGGGTGTTGGAGTGCTTAAGTGCTCAAGTGTTGAGGTCTAAAAGTGTTGAGGTCTAAAAGTGTTGAAGTCTAAAAGTGTTGAAGTCTAAATGTGTTAAGGTCTAAATGTGTTGAGGTCTAAATGTGTTGAGGTCTAAATGTGTTGAGGTCGAAAGGTTTTGGGGGTGATGTTTAAATGAAGTGTTTTTGTACTAATTATTTTTTTTATGGCTAAAGTAGAGCGATTTGAAGATTTGAATTGCTGGAAAGAAGCTAGACAGATGGTGAAGATGGTATTTCTCACGTGTAAGAAAGAGCAGTTGAGAAGAGATATTGATCTTGTGAGGCAGCTTAAAAGTGCTTCGGTGAGTGTGATGAATAATATAGCAGAGGGCTTTGGGAGGTATTCTGATAAGGAGTTTATTCGGTTCTTGGATATTTCAAGAGCTCTGCACAAGAGGTTTTAAGTATGACTTATGTATTGATCGACATGGATTATGTGAATGATAGGGAATTCAGAGAGTTACAATCCAAAATTATCGATACGCGTAATTTGGTATTGGGATTAATAAAATATTTACGGGGGAAGTGAAATGTTGTTGGAGTGTGTTGAAGTCCAAAAGTGTTGAAGTGTTGAAGTCCAAAAGTGTTGAAGTGTTGTAGTGCTCAAGTGTTGAAGTGTTGTAGTGCTCAAGTGTTGAAGTGTTTTAATTGCAAGGGACTATGTTAAATGGGATTAAATAACTTAAATTTTGCCAACTTTAACACCCCAACACTTTTTAGACTTCAACACTTGAGCACTACAACACTTCAACACCCTAGCACTTCTACTCTCCCCAAGGAAAACAAAAAACATGAAAGTAACCGAACACCTGGCCAAGGCTAATGGCTCTACTTTATTCTCTTTCGAGATATTACCGCCATTAAAGGGGGAGAATATTAAGAACCTTTTTGGTCACATTGATCCGTTAATGGAATTTAAACCTCCTTTTATAGATGTTACCTATCATCGGGAGGAGTATGTTTATAAAAAAAGGGAAAATGGACTGCTGGAAAAAAAATCCACGCGTAAACGTCCCGGTACGGTGGGGATCTGTGCAGCCATAAAGAACAAGTATAATGTAGATGCAGTGCCTCATATCATATGTGGAGGGTTCAACAAAGAAGAGACGGAAAATGCACTGATCGACCTTGATTTTTTGGGCATTGACAACGTATTGGTCTTACAAGGCGATGCGATCAAAACGGAGCCTTCGTTTGTGCCCGAAAAGGATGGCCATCAGTATGCTACGGACCTGCTGGGACAAGTAATGGATATGAACTCAGGAAAATACCTGGACGAGGAGATCCAGAATCCCTCGCCTACGGAGTTTTGTATTGGAGTAGCAGGATATCCTGAAAAGCATTTCACAGCGCCGAATTTAAAAACGGATATGAAATACCTCAAAATGAAGGTAGATATGGGCGCCGAGTATGTGGTCACACAGATGTTTTTTGACAATAAAAAGTATTTTGAGTTTGTCGCTAAATGCCGCGAAATGGGAATTGATGTGCCCATCATTCCCGGGCTGAAACCGATCACTACGAAGAAGCAGACCACAGTGCTCCCGCGCATTTTTCATATCGACCTGCCGGAAGAATTAGCGGATGAAATTGATAAGGCAAAGGACAATTCAGCCGTCAAGCAGATCGGTATGGAATGGTGTATCAAGCAATCAAAAGAGTTGATGGACCAAGGTGTTCCTGTGCTTCACTATTACTCTATGGGTAAGTCTGACCCGGTGTATCAAATTGCAAAAGCGTTGTTTTAGGGAATGACGGCCTAGCCGGTTTGAGATAGGGCTGTTTTTCGTGGAGTGATCGTTACTATTTGATCGTTTATGGTTTTTAGGCGTCCTCTCAAATTAGCTTTGATAGGAGAACGTTTAATTTTGGCAAGTTAAGCTATATTTTTAGGATGTTTCGGGTAATGTCAGCCTTGCAATGAGCAGTTTAAGCGGGATTTTGAGGTTCTAAGCCCGGTTTTCATTTTCTTTTGCGCGCCCATGCCATAGGCATCCCTTCGGGGAAAGAAAACGAAACAAAAGAAAAGGGCGCCAGCAACCAAGCTCATTTTCCCCT
>JANQLQ010000042.1 GCA_028280565.1 Fulvivirga sp. | reverse complement strand
GTAGCTGACTCACCTGTTGTGGGGATGGCTTCGTAGCCCCAGCACCCTCACCGCCAGCCTCGCCAAGACGATCCGTTTTTTATTTTGTCATCCCAACTCCATGCATTTTCGAGAAAATGGTACCACTCACTGTGACGATTATTTTTCCCGTTTTGTCATTCCAATTCCAAGCATTTTCGCGAAAACGGCACCACTCGCCATGACGACTTTTTTCTTCTCCCCAAACGGTCATTTCCAAACCTCATGTTGTTCCACATTGGGGTTATTCAGTAACTCGGCTAATGGGATGGGCAACACATAATCCCGTGCCCTGAGTTCCCGTTGTAAACCGTAGGTGTCAATAAAGCGCTGTATGTAGTCGCCTAGGTAATCCGGGTTGCCACCGAATGTACTTTTTCTTTTTAGCTCAGGGTAAGTTTCCTGTTCAAAGGCAAACTCGAGTACCCGCTCATTGACGATAGCGTCCCGAAGGTCGGATTGTGACAATCCTGCCAATTGAGGTAAATCGGCCCGGTCCCGTATCGCATTGATACCGAAGTAGGGATCACCCATCCCGCTTTCATTGGCTGCTTCGGAATGTCCGAGCAGTACGTCTGCATAGCGCAGGTACACGATGTTCTTTTCTTCATCTTCCCAAGATTCTGTTGGCCCGAATTCAAACCATTTCCGGTTGTGGGGCCTGCCGAAGATCAACTCATCTTCCGTGTAGTCATCGGCGGATTTACCCGGGATGATCCCCACAAGCCCGGTAGTAAGGGTGAATTCTGCATCAGGGCTCCAGCTGACTAAGGGCCATGAGCCATCGCTCTTTCTTCCTAGCGTTTTAGTAGGGTAGGACTCTAGGAACGTACCCGGTATACGCTGGTCTGCTTCGTCGTATTGCATGCGGAACTCTTTCGTGCCATACAGCCAGTGCCATCCTACGCCTCCCTGGTCCGTCGGCATATCCGCCGGCACAAAGTGCGCATGATGGTTATTGGTTTCACTGGCGGCCACGGTAGACGATACTTGGGCTTCAAATATCCGTTCTCCCATGTTTTCAAAAGCCAACTCGAAATTATGGCTGAAATCATCAAACAACGTAATGCCGCTATTATCGATAATATTTTGCGCTGTTGCCAATGCTCCTTGCCAATCTTCATCCAGCAACTGGCCTTTCATAAGCAGCGTGAGGGCTGCCCACCTCGTGGCTCTCCCTACATCACCGCCGCTGTAAGACGGTGGCAATATTTCTGCAATGGCATTGAGGTCGGTATTCATCATGGCGATCACGTTAGCCTTTCCATTTTCGTTGGAGGGACGTACTTGGTCATTGGTCACCCGTTGGTCAGTAAAGGGAACATCATCAAAATACCGGATCAAATTGAAATAGAAAAAGGACCTCAGGAATTTGGCCTCAGCTTGTACTCGCCTCACCCGGTCATCGTCCGTAGAACCTTCTTCGAGGAGCCGGTCAGCCGCTTCTATCACAGAATTGGCGCTGTTTATGGCGTCATAAGATAGCTTCCAATAGGCGTCAATGTAGATGTCACTGGGATCTACGATACCATTTTGAAAATTCAGGGGTCCTTTTTCCCAGCCTACTTGGTATCCGACCAGGCATTCGAATACATAACGATTGTAGAAGTGGTTGAACCATTGATTGGCATAACCGAGTACATCGTAAACTCCATTTACTCCTATTTCCAACTGCTCGGGGTTGGTGAAAAAGTTCTCCGCGGTCGTAAAATCAGGGTCTTCCTCTAGGTCTTGGCAGGCGTTGAGAAGGAAAAAGACCGTACTCAACAATAAGATCATCAATTTTATCTTTTTCATCGTATTTATATTTTTATCCATCATTGGTTTAAAGGCCTATATTCACCCCGAACGTGAAGATCCGGGACCGGGGGTAGGCGTCGTAATCATCAGCCCGGTTCAAATTATTTTGTCCTTGGTTATTTACTTCGGGATCAAAGCCCGTGTAATCGGTGAATACCCAAGGGTTTTGGGCGCTGACGTACACGCGCATTCGGGAAACATGCCTGATCTCGGGTAAGGTATATCCTATGGCTATGTTTTGTACCCTAATGAACGACCCGTCCTCTACGAAATAATCCGAATCCCTGAAAAAACCGGCAAAATCACGGGTTCCGTCAATGATGGGCCGGCTGGCGCCAGGATTATCCGGGGTCCAGGAGTCGGACAGCATATCTCCCACTTGGTTGATGATCTGGGTGCCATCGGCGAGCTCCGAGGCTTGAAGATTCCTCACCTCGTTGCCATGTACACCTCTCAAGAAAATGGCGACATCAAATCTTTTGTACTTCAAAGAGGTATTGAATCCCCACATTACGTCCGGGTTGGGGTTGCCCAATATGACCCAATCGTCTGAATCCAAGTCTCCATCGTCATCGGAATCCAAATACCTTGGGGAGCCAGGTTTGTCACCAGGGAGGGAGGCGTTGTTATCGATTTCTGTTTGGTCTTGGAACAGGCCAATAAATTTGTAGCCCCTCCATACACCGATCGACTGCCCGGGTTCTACCCAACTGCCATTAACGCCCAGGTGTGTATTGAGCATAGGCGCGAAGAAGGGGCCGCTGTCCCCCAAGCTGGTGATCTCGTTTTCTAAGAAGGATATATTACCGGCGATGTCCCACCGGAAATCGCCGTTATCGATGACGATGTAGTTCAACCCTACTTCCAGCCCATTGTTTTCCAGTGAGCCACTGTTTTTCAGTACCGACTCAAATCCCAAGCTTGGCGGAAGGGCTATATTGAGCAGCAAGTCGTCCGTGGTAGTCCTGAAATAGTCTAAGGTCAACCCTAGCCGGTCATCCAGGAAACCAACGTCCAGGCCGATGTTCCACATTTTGGTAGATTCCCATTTTAGCTCTTCGTTGCCCAGCCGGTCTTCGGATTTGCCGGTTACGAGCTCTGAATTTTCACCAAAAACATAGTTATTGGTGGCCTGTGCAGGGAAAGAGCTGAAGGCGGGAACGTTCGAGTTGCCCGTTACGCCATAGCTTGTCCTTAGCTTTAGATTGGAGAATAACTTGGTGTCTTGCAAGAACGGTTCGTCAATGATCCGCCACCCCAGGGCTACCGAGGGGAAGTTGGACCACTTATTATCTTCGGAAAATACAGAGGCGCCGTCCCGCCGGAGGGTGAAGGTGAGTAGGTAGCGATCTTTGAATTTATAATTGACCCGTGTAAGGAACGATTTTAGCACTGACTCCGCCCTACCCGAAGAGGGGATCTGCGGACTGGTGCCGTCTTGTAAACGCACATTGTCTACGGAGGTCCCTGCCACATCGCGGGTAGATACGCTCGTAAACCGGTTCACGATATGCTGGTAGGTATAACCTGCCACTACGTCGATGAAATGATCCGGTGAAATTTGCTTGCTGTAAGAGAGCACGTTCTCATTGAGCAAGTTGGTAGAATACCGGGAAAAATTTTGAAGGTCGCCGTTTCGTTGCCGCCCCAAAAAGGTGTTGGTGCTATAGAATGTGACCCTGTCGGTATTTAAAAGATCCGCGCCGAGGCTGGTTTTGAATTTGAGGTCTTTCGTAAGGTTAAAGGTAACGCCTGTATTCCCCAAAAACCGGTTAGTGAAGTCTGTATCCTGTATGTTCCTAGCTTCCTGCACCGGGTTGATGTCGAAGCGACCGTCGTAGGATACCAAGTTAAAGTTACCATTCGCATCTCGTACAGGCACAGTAGGGTCCAGCCCGAGCGCTGTGATGACGATCCCCCCGTCCCCCGGGGTTTGGCGGTCCGTAATTTGGCTTTGTGCTGTGCTCCGGTTGTAGGATAAACTTGAACTAATGGTGATAAAGTCATCCAGCAGGTCATTGTCCAGGTTAAGTCGTATGCCATACCTTTCAAACTCACTGCCTATGACAATCCCTTCATTTTCGTGGTAATTACCGATCACCGCAAAACGGGCATTTTCAGTACCGCCCGAGATGGTCAATTGGTGGTTGCTGATAGACCCTGTTTGTAAAACCTCGTCCATCCAGTCGGTACCTTCCCCCAGGGCGTTCACCTCTTCCTCTGAAAAGGGCCGGGTCTCCCCTTTGCTATCGGCGATTATATTGCGGTATTGAGCATATTCACGGGCATTGAGCCGGTCGATCGAGTTTGATATTCTTTGGATCGAATACGAGCCGTCGTATTCAATTTTGGTCTGCCCGGATTTCCCTCTTTTGGTAGTGATCAGGACCACCCCGTTGGAACCTCGTGATCCGTAAATGGACGTAGCAGAGGCATCTTTAAGGATCTCGATCGACTCGATATCGTTAGGGTTGAGTGTGGCCAGTGCGTTGCCCGAGGTTCGATTGCCGCCGGTACCGGAAGCATCGTTGTCCGGGTACACGGGGAATCCATCGATCACGTAAAGAGGCTCGCTGCCACTATTGATAGAATTCGCCCCACGTATGCGTACGGAAAGGCCTCCGCCCGGTGCCGAGGAGGTCTGGGTCACGTTAACACCTGCCACGCGGGATTGTAAGGCCTGGTCGATCGAGGTGATGGGAAATTCCTTGATAGCGTCGGCCTTGACCGTAGCCACAGAACCGGTCAGGTCACTTTTCCTGACGGTACCATAGCCTACCACTACGACCTCTTCCAACGCTTGTACGTCGGTAGCCATGGTAACGTCGATCACCGTGCGTGTACCTACCGTGATCTCTTGGGTTTGGTAGCCAATAAACGAGAATACCAACACCGAGCTCTCGCTTGGTACATTTAAACGATAGAAGCCGTTAATATCGGTGACCGTGCCGATGTTCGTGCCTTTTACTAATACATTCACCCCGGGAAGTTGTTCGCCTTCATCAGAGGTGATCGTGCCGGTCACTTCCGTTTCCAGCAAAGTGGTGTTAACATCGTAGCCACTTTCTCCGCCTGCGAGAACCGCAGGAGTAAGTGTACCCATAAAAATGCTCATACAAAAAAGCATTCTTATACGTACAAAAGATGCACGTAGTAAAGAATTGTTCATAATTAGGTTGGTTTAGATTTGGTTTGTTAATCGGTAAGATACGAATACCAGTTATGCTTGTCCATCAAGAGCGCATAATTGTACCCGTATTCAATGGTTATGGTCTAAGAAGAATCGAAATAGGGAAACCTGTAAAACATTATGTTTTTTACCTTCATCTCTCAACATGGCTTGTAAAATGCCCAGCATGGCTTTCGCGATCAGGCGAAAGGGGTGTCCCAGGTGTTGATATTGGTATAATATCATCATTTTTTTATAAAATATCAACTCGATAATGGGGGATGTCTTACATAGTTAGGGTAGAGTGTTAAATTGAAAACTTTTGTAGGGCGACTCTAGCGTCTAATCAAGCCTCAAATGTCATGTAGCGATGTAAATGATGAGTTATACTTACCGTTGAGGAGTTCTCGACAAGTCGGCAATTGGCAAAGGGCAGTGGGCAAAATAGGGGGTTGCCGATTGTTTATTGCTGACAGCCGACTTTGAGGAAAGGGCCGAAAAAATAGGATGTTCTTGAAAATTACCTTTGATAGTGGGACGTTTAATTTTGGCAAGTTGAGCTATATTTTTAGGATGTTTCGGGTAATGCCAGCCTTGAAATGAGCAGAATAGGCGGGATTTTGTCGTTCTAAGTCCAGTTTTCATTTTCTTTTGCGCGCCAAAAGAAAACGAAACAAAAGAAAAGGGCGCCAGCAACAAAGCCCATTTTCCGCGCAAAACGCACGGTCCAGCCTCTACAGGCCGCTTGCCCGCAGGCTTCAAATGTGCCGCGCTGTTCCTGGATGTCCCCCCTCCATGCGCCACTTGAATTTTTAATGACACTAACTTTACATTAAGGGAGAAGTGGGATGCAAGTGTTAATGGTTATTTTTTAAACTTTTGACCACATTCCAAGCACCTGTAGCGATTGAGCAGGTTTCCTATTGGAACGGCGATCAGTAGTGCGATCAATATTAATTTCAGTTTGTTTTTAGGGGATTCTAGGTCATTTTTTATGTTGGTTGCTCCACAGTTTGGACATGTCATGCGACCATCGTCCAGTTTGGCAATTTCTTTGGCCTGTTCAAGCTGGTCGGTGGGTACCAAGATCTGTACCCCACTTCCTAGGATGTTGAAGTAATGGGGCATAAGATTGGTAAAATGTTCATTGTTCAAAAAGCAGGGGATTCCTTCATGCTCGAGTTTGGCCCGGAGTAGGTTAGCATTTATAGTGCTGTCATACGTGGTTAAAACAGATAAACTCATGTCTTGGAGGCGTTGTTTTTAACACTATAACTGTATTCTCGCGAGCTTAGTTTTTACGGGTTTCAAAAACGCATAGATACAATTGCCTTCATGGTGCTACCTGTCTTGTCCTGCAATAGGTTTATAGTGTCAAATTTTTAAGATCAAGAAACATTTCAGGCCGTACGATGTTCCTTTGCTAGAAATGACCGTTAGTCATTTTTGTTGTTAAGCCATTGCCAAAAGTGTATAAAGGTCATTAAATATCTATTTAAAAATGTGGACATGCCCGAAATGTGAGCGAAAATTCGAAAGGAATAAGCAGTCGCACTTTTGCATAAAAAAAGATGTGGGGGAGCTTTTTATAGACAAACCAGATGCACTGGTGCTCACCTTCGATAAAATAATGACACAAGTCCTTCAATGGCAACCCAACGAAATGGCTGCATGCAAAAGATCGGTAGTGTTTACTAGTAAAAAAGCGTGGCTGATCGTTAAGCCCATGTCAAAGGAGCTTGATGTAAAGTTTTACTACCCGGACCAGGTCGATTCCAACCTGGTCAAAACCTACCGGAAATATGCGAACAAATGGGCTCACCACGTAAGGCTATCTTACGAGGAGGAAGTCACCCCGGGAGTGTATGAGCTACTTAGAAAAGGATTTGAATACTCGATAACATGAATGCGGATCGTTATGAATTTTAGGAAACTGTATAACTTTTTAAGGGACCTTAATACGGAGGGGAACAATAACAAAGAGTGGATGGACGCCCATCGTGACTACTACCAACAGGTACGCGAAGAGTTTATCGCTTTCCTGCAGGAGGTTAACGATGCGCTGGTAGAGATTGACACCAACTATCAGCATACCTCGGTTAGGGATTCCATTATGCGGATCAATAACAACCGGATGTTTCACCCGGATAAGCCCATTTATAAAGATCACTTCGCTGCGCTGCTGGATGTGAACCCAAAAACTGCTGATTTTTTCTTCACACTAGGGCTACGGGAAAGCTTCCTCGCCACTGGGCTGCACAGGCCCGAAAAGGAAGTCTTGGGGAGTATCCGGGAAGAAATTGATTACTCGGCAGAAGAGTTTCAAGATATTGTAAACGATGAAAAATTTAAGGCTGTCTTCGATAGCTTTATGGACGATAAAAAACTTAAAAATCCCCCGAAAGGGTACACGGCTGATCATCCTATGATCGAATACCTCAAGCACAAAAATTTTGTGGTCAAGAGGGATCTTACTCAAAAGCAAGTGATCAACACTGACTTTAAGCAGGTGATCATAGAAACCTATGAAGCGGCCCGTCCTTTTCGGGAATTTCTGAATCGATCAATAGAAGGGATACCCATGGATCGTTCTTGAGTTTTAAATGGTCTTCCCACACTACATTTGGTTATGCGTTTTCTCTTTTTTCAATTCGTAGACATAACAAACCGTATCGTCAAATACTCTCTCTTCAACAAACTCAAATCCCAATCTTTTGTAAAATCTATGTGCTTTTGTATTGGTCTTTAAGGGGTCAATGAGGATTGAGTTTACACTAGGGTCACTAAAGCATCGACCAATGGCTAAATTCATCATGATGGTTCCGTATCCCTTGTTAAGATTAGCTTCTTCCCCGATCCAAATGTCTATGGCCCTCTTATCTTGACCAACCTCCCCCCAATACTGTGTTTCCTCTTTGTACGGATCAATAATTTGGATAAATCCTATGGGCTCCCCGTCCAATTCGGCCACTAATTGTTCTCTCCAGGCGGGATCTTTCCTCAATTCTGCTTCCCAATTCCATTCATCGTCGGGGTCGCAGTCAATGACGTGTTGTTTTGTATCCCAATACAGGAGGAGGTCCAAGTCGTTTATGGTGGCAGGTCTGAGTTGGATCATATTTAATTCTTTCATTTTGATCAAATGCAGTTTGTAATTAGAGAAAGCTCCCATGATTGAAGCAGAAATTGGACTCGCAAAAATTGAAAGAGCATCCAGTGGGGGCATCCCAAATATGCACTATACTGGTGACTATCGGTAGTAATCATTAATTGATATCCACGATAAAATCCTCCAAAGCCTCATTAAATAGACCTGGATCATCAAGATTCGCAAAATGTCCTGCGCCGCTCATTTCAAATAATTTAAAATTGCCCCGATTCTCAAACTCGATAATTGTATTTTTAATCGCTTTGTTTATGTTCTTATCCTTTTCCCCTTTTATGATCATACAAGGTATTGATGAAGCTTTGATACTCTCCAAGTAATCGAAGTTTGCCAAATTTGGAAGAATAGCTAGTAATGTTGATTTATTTACTCCGGACATCATTTCCCTGATCTTTTCTCTTGATTCTTTTACCTGGCCTGCTGCTTTCGATAGGTTTGAGATAGACTGCACGCTCAATAGTTTATAGGTGAATTTAATTATTCCCAAAGCAAACCTTGAAGTGCTCAATTGCCCGGTTGTCCCAAAGGTTATCAATGATCTTAAGACCTGGGGTTTAGATTTCAGAATTTCGTACCCCACATTTCCACCCATTGAGTTTCCGACGAAATGGACTCTATCAATATCCAGGTCATCTAACAGCTCAATTATGTCACTGCCCATTGCCGATAATTCAAATGCAGCACTCTTGGATTCACCTGGTAAGACGGAATTACCGTGACCTCTTAAATTGATGGATAAAACTCTGAATTTATTACTAAAATATTCGTGCTGTCGTTCGAATTGAGAGAGATTGGCGCCTAAACCGTGAATAAACAAAATCGTGCTTGGATTATTTTCTCCCGTTAATAGATAGTCAATTTCCAAATCTTTTATCCTGGTTCTCTTTATTTTCTCGTTTATGGTCTCTTTGCTAGACTATAATGGTTTCCAACTGATCTTGAGTCGTGTTTCCAATGGAGTAAAGAATTCCGACAGGTCGCATTTTTGACTCTATCTTGGCATAAGAAACATTAATACATAATCCAGGATAAAAGGAAAAGTACAACCTGTTCCATGGAAAGGTGATCTAGGAATAAGAAAAATATATTTCATGACCTAAACTCGATGATCATTTATCTTTTTGAGTTATCCAAGGTAGTATTGACTGGAAAGCTCAAAGAATCACAAAGAGGCCTTCTTTACTATTTAATCTAGCCCTATAATGATATCAAACTCACGTTCATGAAAAAAAAATCAAAACAGGTGACAAAACGAAAGATGTCATGCATTCATAAGAATCCCGGATACGAACTTAGTAATAAATTACTTTTTACTAAATCCTAAATTTTTCAATCCACCCGCATCCAATTCAAAGCCCGAGACCGTACCATTGCTTCTTTTAAACCTAAATACATTGACCCGGTAGGTGAAATGGTCTTCTTTTAAGTCGTCCAAATCTACAGGATCATGATTCCTAATGATTAGTTTTAACTTGTCGCCTTCCACGAAAAAACGATAAACGGCATCAAGCTCTTGGCTGTAATAATCCCCGGCAAAGTCCTGCAAGCTCACGCTGCTGGCGCCTGGTTCTTCCATTCGTTTGTGGGTTGACTTTTTCCCGCCTTGGTCTACGGCGAGGAGCTGTGTAAAACCCTCGTATAAATTTGAAAAAGTAAACTTAATGCTTGGGTCGGCGGGAATTTGAAAAGTATTGCCCGAGACCCTTTCGATAGGATACTCTGCGCCGTTCCATCCTTGGAATGCATGGAGAGCGTCATCCTTAATGGAGAAGGAAACGGCAATGCCCGGCTGGACCTCATATTTACCCACCAACTGGCTCATCTCGAACGCTTCCGACGGTGTATCATCACCCGCGGGCTCGGCAGGTGGGTCAACTTTTTCTTCACTTTTCAGCTTGTCTTTTAGTACGATGTCTGCCACCTGGTATCCCATAGCGGTCGGGTTAGCATCTCCCCGGTTTGCAAAAATAGCGATGGTCACCCGTTGTTCGGGGAAACGAATCAGATCTGCGCGAAACCCAGCAAACGCACCGCCATGACTGATGGTTTTCAGTCCTTTGTAGGTTCCAATCACTAAACCTGCGGCATAATCAATGGGCTCACCGTTATTTAAAGTGCCCGTCTTCGTCATCTTATCCCAAAATTGCTGACTAAAGTGATCGGACGTGTAGAAAGCATCATCCCATTTTTTTATATCGTTGATGGTAGTGAAAATGCCACCATCACCGATCATATCTAAAGTGGTCATGCTAATTTTAAATGACCCGTCTTCACTTGGCGCATAACCCGAAGCCCTGTTTTTAACGATTTGCGTGTGATCATTATGAAAGTGAGTATTCAACATCCCCAAGGGCTGAAAGATTTCTTTTTCGGCATATTCCGCCATGTTCATCCCTGAAACTTTCTGAACGACCTGGCCAAGCAGCCAATACCCGGAATTGCTGTAGGAATACGCATCGCCGGGGTTGAAGTTCAGACCTTGCTGGTTCACCAGCCATTGCATGATATCGCTGTCCTGGTAATAGTGGTTATCCGTGTAACCTTTTAGATAAGCAAGGGTTAAGTAATCCCGAATCCCGCTGGTATGGTGCAAAAGATGCCGTATTGTAATATCCTTTGCATACGTTGGGAAATCTGGGAAATATTCCTGCAATGTATTGTCCAAGGCTAGTTTGCCTTGCTCTTCCAAATGAATAATACATGCTGCCGTAAATTGTTTTGATGTGGAGCCGATCCGGAAGACCGAATTTGCGGAATTTGGGATATCGTATTCCAAATTTGCCATGCCATAGCCTTTGGCATAGATCAACTCACCCTCTTTCATAACGCCTAATGCAGCGCCCGGGGTGTTGCCAGCGTTCCATTTTGAAAAGATGTTATCAATCACTTTGGCTTTTTTGATCTGCCCGTTAGCATAGAAGGCAAGTTGTAGGGATAAAAATAAGAGAAGCAGTTTATTATTCATTTCTTGATTTTATCTTTTAATTGGATTCTGATGGTGGGTATTGGTGTTATCTACCCTGTGATTAAAATATTTTGTTTAAACGTACTTACTTTGAAATTGAGCACTGCTTGTGTATGTGCATGTATTTATTATTGGTACTAAAGTTTTTATTTTTTAACGTCTTTCTCAATATTTTGAGGCTGAACATCACGTTAAATAACTACGGGTCATTTAATTTATTGCCAAGGGAAGGGACCTGGTGTTTCCTACTTTTTATGCGGACTCTACGGGTAGGGTTAACCAGGTCATTGGTCGAAAATGAGAACGCCCGGATTACAAATCCTATTGCCTCGATAAGTATGCACTACGCTGCGCTAGATGCGCACGAGGGAATCACAAAGCGGTAAGCGTCGCGAAGAATTGGACCTAATAAGGGTTTGTTTCGCTATTAAGCTTAAGGCTTACTTACGCACGGCCCAGGCAAACTGTATTTTAATATCATTCATTACTTGTTACTTGGAACCTTAAAACGGTTTTTAGTTTTGCTGGGGCTACTTTTCTAAAATCTGACAAATAGATTTCCCTGTGTACTTTCGATGCTCTTAAGAGGTTTTCGTTTTGGGTAAAATCCTCCATGATTTTAAAGCTTTCGGGCTCGTTATCATAAGGACCTATGTGTAACATTTGCACACATTTTCCTTCTGTGAAGGTTTCAAATTTTATTTTGTCCAAAAGCGTATGAGGTTTTTTAGCTTTCGTTACTTCGAGCATTTCATTAAAAAGCGTGTCGTCCAGGAAGCTGGGCTGCCGGATCATCAGTTTAAAGATAAGATCATCTTTATTTATCGTGCCGTCAAAAGTCTTTTTGGCTTCTTCATTGATATCCCATACCCCTTCAAGAGGGTATACCGTGTAATCATAATATCCCGCAGGTTTTGCGTTTTGCTTTTTAGGGATCATTTTGACAGCGTAAGAGATAGGGTATAGCACTGATACATATTCAGCAAAGTGATCACTATTGGGATTGCCTGCTCCTTCAATGGTAATGAATTTATATGCCGGGATATTTACGATTCCAGGCATAGTTTTTGGCATGTAAATGCCTTTTTCCTGTTTTCTCCATTCGTGTTTCATCCGGTTTCTCTTTTTTAGTAAATGATACATTTTGATTATAGGATAAAAGTAAAATGAAGGTGTGACAGCCCTATGTCAGTAGGGTTGGCGATTTTGATAAAAAGTAGCTTGGATTCAAAAAGTCTTGAGGATTTAGTGATACAGGGAAGACATGGATCAACACAAGCAACCAGGGTCGACAGGTGTCAAAAAGGCGAGAGCAATTACAAGCTTGCGAACGGGGGGCAGGATTACACACTTTTTTGGGTGTCCTTGAGAATTAGCTTTGATAGGAGAACGTTTAGTTTTGGTAAATTGGGCTGCATTTTAAAGTGTTTCGGGTAATGGGAGCCTCGAAATGCGCAGTTTAAGCGGGATTTTGTGGTTCTAAGTCCAGTTTTCATTTTCTTTTGCGCGCCCATGCCATAGGCATCCCTTCGGGGAAAGAAAACGAAACAAAAGAAAAGGGCGCCAGGAACAAAGCCCATTTTCCCCTCGAAACGCACTGCCCAGCCCCTATAGGCCGCTTACCCACGGGCCTCCAATGTGCCGCGCTGTTCCTGGAGGTCTGCCCTCCATACGCCACTTGAATTTTCTATGATGCTCTAAGTTTTCAGCTAGTGCGCATTTAGTGTAGCGTAATGCGTACTTATCGAGGCAATAGGATTTGTAATCCGGGCGTTCTCGTTAGTGCCCCATGATCCTATAAAATTCTTCCCGGAACAATGTTAAACCAAAATCGGCAAACTCCCGAGACCGTTACAACTCAAGACTCCCTACTCAAGACCCAAGACTAAAAAACTAATCACCCGCCTCCGCATCCAATCTCACGCCCATGACCAAGATGTCATCCGTTTGCTTGTGATCCCCCATCCATGCCTGGATCGTTCGGTCTAAGATCTCTTTTTGCTCTTCCATGGGCTTTTGATGTATTTCTAGCAGGAGATCGTTGAACTTTGACGACATGAACTTAGTGTTGTTTTCCCCGCCAAACTGGTCTTGGTAGCCATCGGAAAACAGGTAAATCGTGGTAGGTTGGTCAATGCTGATCGTGTGCTTTTTGAAGCCGTTTTGCTGCTTACGATAACTCTTTCCCCCGATTGCGCGCCGGTCCCCTTTTAGCTTGTGGATCTCGTTATTTTGAACGTAAAGCAGCGAATTCTTGGCCCCGGAAAACTCCAGGATGCCTCTTTCTTTCCTGTAAATGCATAGAACTACGTCCATACCGTCTTGGTTACCGGTTTTTTCCTGCTGGAGGGCCGTCCGGATCTCATGGTCAAGCTCACCCAATATTTGGTCCGATTCCGCTACACCGCGGCTAATGATAGCGTTTAAGGTATTCATACCGATCATCGACATAAAAGCTCCCGGTATGCCATGCCCCGTACAGTCGACCGCTGCTATCACCACGTCGGGATCGTACCATCCCTTGATCTCCGATATCCAATAAAAATCACCACTCACAAGGTCCCGGGGTTTGAACAGCACAAAGGAATCGGCCAGCAGGTGTTGCTGGAGATCGCTCTTATGCAACATGGCCTCTTGTATTCTTTTGGCGTAGTTGATGCTACCCTGGATGCTTTTGTTCTGGCGGGCGATTTCTTTGTTGGCTTCTATCTTCCGGCGGTAGCCTAGTACGATCACAAAGACCAAAGCGCCGGCCAGTAAAGTACCGATGATGATGGAGTTTCGTATCAGCGCTTCGTTTTCCAGGCGAGCGTTTTGTTCTTTAATACGACTTTCTGCCAGCTCTTTGTCTTTATTAAGCAAATCAATTTGGAGTTGTTGGTTTTCGGCCACCTCTTCCGCCAGCTCAAGTGACTTAGCCGTTTCGTCCAGTGAATAACGAGTGGCCAGCAAGGAATCTTCCGCCTGTCGCAGTTGCCTGGATTGCCGCTGCAAGAGGGTACTTACATTTTTCTGCTCTTCCCCGGCTTGCTCTAATTGCTGTTCCAGTTCAGTGCGCTGCTGCTCGCTGATCAGTTCATTTTGCTGGTCCTCCAATATGTTTGTGTATAAGGTTTGGAATTCGCGGTATTTAGATTCGTTCCCATCCTCCCGGTAGATCTCCCCAAGCTGCTGGTAGCATTCCAATTGTAAGATGATATCTTTATCCTGGATCGCTAGGGATAAAGCTTCCTCCAGTGGTTCTATCGCCCTCTTGTTGCGCCCGGATAGCCGGTATACCATGGCTACATCCATCAAGGCTTGCTGTACAAATTCTTGTTTACCCATATCACGGGCTATTTTCAATGCACGCTGGTAATTGTTTAATGCCCTGTTGTAGCTTTCTTCTTCTTTAAGGATCTCCCCCGTGAGCTGATACACTAAATAGGAGAGGGGCTTGTCGTCCACCTTCCGCGCCAGTTTAAGACTTTGTGATAAGTGCTCAGAAGCTTGACCAGGCTGGCCCCCGGCTAATTGTAGTTTAGCTAATTCATAGTGATAAAAGGCGGCTTTCCCGTCATTTCCCTCTTGGATCGCCTCTTCCAGCAGTGGCTCAAGGTTACCAACGCTACGTTGTTGACCGAAACCAACAATTGAAAAGCCGATAAGTGAAACAAAAAAACAAATGCCAGCGGGTCGAAAAAAAAGGTCCATACCAAGATTAAAACTAGGGCGGTGACCAAGATATTTAAGATTTACCTTACCCGCAAATGGTGGTTGGTTATTTAAGTTGCGAGATTATCGAGACACTACCATGCTTTATGGTTTAATAGTTTAACAACCAGTGACTTAACTGCTTCTTCACTAACTTGGGTCAATGACCTCCATAGCTTGTAAGATCTCTTGCCGGCTTTTTTCCCGTTCCACCTGGATCGGCGGGGCGATGCGGTCTTCGCAGTCTGTCCAGGCGCAGCGTTCGCAGGTAGTGTTCACAATTCGTGATTTGATAGAAGGGTCATCGATGAACCTGATGCGCTGCCGTAGAGCGTCGTCAATATAAAAGCCAATGGTAACACTGATACTTTCTATGGGATTAGAGACATTAGGGAATGCCATGGACAAACATAGATAATCATCGTCCGTGCCAAAGTATTTTGAGATCTGGGCGCCAGCCAGTATTTGGTTGGTGCGATTGATCTTCGAGGTGCTTCGCAATTGCTTGATCATCCGAATGGCGAGCCACCGGCGGCAGTAGTGCTCATTCAGGCCATTCCCATGCGGGTTATGAATACGGGCCAGGTGCAATTCCTTCGTAAGATCGTAAAAGGAAAAATTATCCGTGCCTACAAAACGCAGGAAAAAAAGGTTTTTCATGCCAAAGCGCTTCGGTAAGATATTGGTCAGGCGCTGCATCAGCATTTCCGGGGTGGCCCGGTATTTATCGATGAACGAGACCATCATGTTCTTATTCCACTTTTTGGCCAGGGCGACCTTACGAATATCTTTAATGACTTCATCTTCGGGCATCATTAAGGCGGCCGAAAAGTATGAAGCCTTGTAATTGTTCAATATCGTTTCGAATTGATAGGCCCGCTGGGGAGGGGTTTCCATGGGCCTGTTCTTGATGCCCAGGTGCTGGAAGGCGATCTCCCTGCCTAGGAGAAAACATTCCTGGGCACGGGTTAACCCGGCGTTGAACAGGAGCTTTTGTTCTTTTTCGTGGAAATAGGATCGTAAGTCGCGTAGTGCTTCCTGCTTGCTAAGCTGCCCGCGGTCTAACTGGATATTATATTTGTTACGTAATATATCTTTGAGCGCATTTACGGTCACCGGTACCTCTAGCAAGGCGCCATGCTCTTTCCTGAACTCATTCACGGCGTTCTCTAACCCAGGGAAATAGTTGTCATGAAGCTCCTGGTACGATCGTAACGCGGCAAAGTAGAAATGCTCCCCGCGCATCTCGTAGTTGCGGGCCATGTTAATGATGGACGTAATGAAGGCGTTGATCTTTTCAGGCGCTTGCGACAGTAACTCGATGATCTTTTGTGGATCCAAACCGAAGGTTTCCAGCGGGAATTCCTTGAAAAAGTCCGATTGCAACAAGTTAATGATCGGCTCCAGCTTTTTGGACACTTTCAAAGAGACCAAGTAATCGTAGCTCACGCCCAGGGCCTCGGCCAAGGAAAGTATCTTGTCCCCTTTGGGATACTTTTTGCCTTTTTCGATCTCGCTCAAATAAGAGATCGACAACCCGGTTTTTTCGGCCAAGTCCTGGAAAGAAAGATCCTTATCCACCCTAAGGTCACGCACTTTGAGCCCTAAAATGTGTTTGAGGGAAAAATTACCGTTTACCATATCCGTCCGCTTACTTTCCATTCTCGGTGATTTTGGGCTATCGATTTCCAACGGGGTTAAATGTGCATATTCCATGTGAAATTTATGAAATTTTTTTGGTTACTCCCGGCATTTCATGAAATGTGGTTATCGTGGCTCGGGCTATTGCCTGGCCAGTAATCACTTAAATGTAGTTTAACCACTACCTGTCCGGGGAATAATAACAACAAAAATAGCATATAAAATGGTGCTATTTCAATTTTTTAAGAAAATTTTCTTTTAGCGAATTTTCGCTATTGAAGAAAATTTTCTATCTTGGCAGAACATTACCTTTTAAACGCTTGTCAAAAATGATGGAGATAACTAGCAAGATCAACGAAACATCCGCAACTGTCGGGATACAGGGTGCGATGCCAGGGGCTTACAAGGAAATACTCACACCCGGGGCACTCGCTTTTTTAGAAACGTTGCACAGGAATTTTAACGGGGAGAGGAAGCGCCTGTTAAAAGCCCGGGAGATCCGGCAAAACGAGCTGGACGGTGGGCAGATGCCAGGGTTTTTGGAAAAAACCAAGGCCATCCGCGAAAGTGATTGGAGAGTGGCCCCGGTGCCGCATGATCTTTTGGATAGACGTGTGGAGATCACCGGGCCGGTGGAGCGCAAGATGATCATCAATGCGCTGAACTCCGGCGCAAGGGTGTTCATGGCAGATTTTGAAGACAGCAATACCCCGAATTGGGACAATACTATCCAGGGACAGATCAATCTACGCGATGCCATTGAAGGCACCATATCGTATAAGCACCCGAAAACTGGGAAGGAGTACAAACTCAACCCTACCACGGCTGTATTATTTGTAAGACCTCGCGGATGGCACCTGGAAGAAAAGCATTTAAGGGTAGACAGCGAGCCTATGAGCGGAAGTCTTGTGGATTTTGGATTGTATTTCTTTCACAATGCACAAAAACTTTTAGATAAAGGAAGCGGGCCTTATTTCTACCTTCCTAAAATAGAAAGTCATAAAGAGGCTCGCCTTTGGAATAAAGTATTCGAATTTGCCCAAGCCTACCTGGGTATACCGCAAGGCTCCATTAAGGCCACGGTATTGATCGAGACGATATTGGCTACGTTTGAGCTGGACGAGATCCTCTTTGAACTGAAAGAGCACAGCGCCGGGCTTAACTGCGGCCGATGGGATTATATCTTTTCGTTTATAAAGAAGTTTCGTAACCGCGAAGGGTTCATCCTACCGGATAGGGCGCAAGTGACCATGGAGGTGCCTTTTATGCGATCCTATGCCCTTGCTGTTATCAAGGCGTGTCATAAGCGGGGAGCGCATGCTATGGGAGGTATGGCAGCGCAGATCCCGATCAAATCGGACCCTGAAGCCAACGAGATCGCACTGGAAAAAGTAATGTCAGACAAGGTGCGTGAGGTACGAATGGGGCATGATGGCACTTGGGTGGCCCACCCGGGATTGGTAAAGGTGGCGGAAGAGGCATTTAACCAGTACATGCCTACGAATAACCAGGTCCACATTAAAAGATGTGATGTGCATGTTACCCCGGAGCAACTGCTGGAGGTGCCGGAAGGGACCATTACCGAGCAAGGGCTGAGAACAAACATTAATGTAGGTATTTTGTACCTGGAAAGCTGGCTTAAGGGAAATGGCGCAGCAGCTCTTTATCACCTGATGGAAGATGCCGCCACGGCAGAGATCTCCAGGACCCAAGTATGGCAATGGATCAAAAACGGCGCTAAGCTGGAGGACGGACGCCAAGTGGACAAAGAGCTTTATTACGAGCTAAGGAATGAAGAAATAGAAAAGATCAAGCAATACGTAGGAAAAGAGTACTACAAAAATGGTGAATTCAAAAAGGCCATTGAACTATTCGATGAGCTGGTGCTTGCCGATACTTTCGAAGAATTTTTAACAATAAGAACTTACAACCTAATCAATTAAACGTTATGACCAGGGGAGATCAAATTGAAAGAATGTACAACGACTGGATGACCAATCCGCGTTGGAAAAATGTGAAAAGGACCTACATTCCTGAGGCTGTAGTAAAACTAAGAGGGTCTGTAATTATAGAGCATACCCTTGCGAAACTTGGGGCGGAAAAACTATGGAAGCGACTGAACTCGCAGGATTTTGTGGCAGGCTTAGGCGCGCTTACCGGCAACCAGGCCGTACAAGAGGTAACCGCCGGGTTAGAAGCTATCTACCTCAGTGGATGGCAGGTAGCGGCGGATGCTAACCTGGCCGGGCAGATGTATCCTGACCAATCCCTGTATCCTGCTGATTCCGTACCCAGTGTAGTGAAAAAGATCAATAACGCTTTGATGCGCAGGGATCAAATACAAAGTGTTACGGGTGACACCGATATCGACTGGATGGTGCCTATCGTAGCTGATGCAGAAGCTGGGTTTGGGGGGAATTTGAATGCCTTTGAGCTCATGAAAGCGATGATAGAATCAGGTGCTGCCGGGGTCCATTTTGAGGATCAGCTATCTTCTGCCAAAAAATGTGGTCATTTGGGAGGTAAAGTTTTGGTGCCTACACAGGAAGCGATCAACAAATTGATCGCCGCCCGGCTGGCTGCGGATGTCATGGATGTGCCCACGCTCCTCGTAGCTCGTACGGATGCCGAGGCCGCTAATTTGATCACGTCTGACATTGACCCAAGGGATCATAAATTTTTGACAGGAGAGAGAACTTCAGAAGGGTTTTTCCATGTAAGAAACGGACTGGAGCAAGGCATAGATCGCGGGTTAAGCTATGCACCTTATGCCGACTTATTATGGATGGAAACTTCCAATCCTGACTTAGGACTGGCCAAAGAGTTTGCGGATGCTATCCGGGAAAAATACCCCGAGCAAATGTTAGCATACAACTGCTCTCCTTCCTTTAACTGGGCGGCGAAACTTTCTGTAAAAGAGATGGAGACCTTCAGGGAAAAGCTGGCCGAGTTCGGTTATAAATTCCAATTCATAACCTTAGCGGGTTTCCACGCCCTGAATACTTCTATGTTTGAACTGTCTAAAGCCTACAAGCATAGGGGAATGGCCGGTTACAGTGAATTACAGGAAAGAGAGTTTGCGCTGCAAGAAGATGGCTTTAAAGCTGTAAAACACCAAGCGTTTGTAGGTACCCAATATTTTGATACGGTACAGAACATTGTGCAGCAAGGCACATCTTCCACCACGGCTATGAGTGGTAGTACCGAAGAGGCACAATTTGTAAGATAAACGATTAGTTTTTTCTTTTTTGAATGAAGAAAATGGCGGCCCTAGGGCCGCCATTTGTCTAGGAAAAATGGACAGGATATTATCGTTTTACCTTAATCACTTCCAAAAGGATCATATGATCTTCGCCAGGCTCATAAGTGATCTGCTGATCTGCAACCCTCTCGATGAGGCGGCTGACTTATTGATATAAAATTTTAGTTTGCCTTGATCCACGTAAAAGGAGATCACGGAACCTTTTTTTGCTAATTCTTCTCCTTCTGTTATGATCAATACACTTTTACCTTCCGTACCGGACAGGATCGTAGAAAAAAGCTTGTTCTGATCAGTAGGTAAAAATATCATATCGCAGGTGGCTGCATCTGCCGCACTGGATATCTTTTTTACCGTGGCTTTATTCTTTTGTCCTACCGTTTTTTGCAGCTCAATAAGCACCCGGGAATTACCAACTATTCCTACTACCAAGTTTTCCTTGCCGTCCGGCCATTGTACGTAATCTATGAATTTGCTCATAAATAGGGCTTGGTACTTGGAAATATCCTGTGCTTGGAGAAGATTACTGATTCCTGCTATGACAAAGTAGAAAAGTAATAACAGGATTATAAATTTTTTTGCTTTCATGAGATTGGTATTTAGAATGAGAAAACAAGTCCCAATTCCATGAAAGCTTCCTCTTCGTCTTCATGACTCCACTGGCCTACATTAAACTTAAGAAGCCGAGTGGTTCCAAAATAATAGTTCAGTCCTAACGTATAACGTGTTATATCTTCCCCCTCGATGGTGGCCCCGTCTAACCTAAGGCCAGGTTCCCATCGATCGTTGATTTTGTAAGCTCCTAGTAAAAAATAACCTGAAACCTCACCTTCTTCTATTACAGAAGGAGCATCTTCTTCGCGCTTATCATAAGAGCTATTATGGTATTCCCCGCTCACATGCAGTTTACCATTATCGAAGCCGGCAGAAACTCCGTAGATCCCTGCGGCCAGGTCAGCGGAAGAGTCGTACCTGCTGTAGTGATAGTATGTGGATAGTGAAAAACCATCGCCAAACTCTACGCCAAATTGGGCACCGAAATCTTTGAATTTATTGTTATCCTCTCCTTCTCCCGCCTCAGATAGCCCGTTGAGCACCGAAAATATCTCATCTTCCTCATCTTCGATTTCCGTAGGCTGGCCCAGCCCGTTCACAATGTAGGCGGCATAGAAAGGAGTGACTTTTGCATTTTCAGCACCTAATTTACCCCTTAACTGCAGGCCCACAGATGACCATTCATTTGGGGAAGCTACTATTGAGAGCGGTGCCTCGACCATCCTGTTAACATAGGGTAGCCATGAGTATTCATTAAAATCAGAGGTTGGCAGCAAGAACTTACCCCCTCGTATGATTAAAGACCTGTTGAATTCATAATCTAAAAAAGCGTACTCCACTTCAATTTCTTCACCAGATTCTTTGAAGTCGATATTAAATTCACTTGTGAGTTGGGACGAAAATTCAGCAGATACGAAAAGGTTTACCTCGTGTTGATCAAATGAAACTTCATCTTCTGTCACATGAAGCTCATTGTCGGCAAATCCATTTAGGCTTACGAAGTTTGCCAATTTGGAAAGCACCGAACCATAAGCCCCTTTGCCTCCTCGGTCAATAATTTTATTTTGTTCTTCTTCAATCGTTACATCGAATTCGTTTGCCTCCTGTGCAAATACCGCAACCGTCACTAGCATCCAGCCTGCAGTCGCCACCCATACTTTCATACTCATCTTCCCTCAGTTTAAAAAGTTACGATACAAAGCTATCATGATGATAAACCTGTATCAATAGGCCTAAATTTGTAATTTTATTTGTGTAAATTGACCTAATAGAAAGTCGGTAAGTTTACGTAGAGGCGAGGTTTGGCCGGGGGAAAAGCGACTATCACGGTGCTTCGGATGCTTGTGGAGCGTAAAGATTTGCTTGTTAGGGCAGTGCTGTTCCCAAAAACAAAACAAAGGCCGGACCATGAAGCCCGGCCTTTGCCAAAAACCAACCCACCTAAATTATCTTTGCCGTGTTAAACGTTCATTGATGCCTTGCATTCTTTTTTGACAAACAATGCTTTCGTTATCAGCAGCTAGTCTATAATGACTTAAAGTAATTTTCTTTTATTGTATCTCTTTCAAATCTTGTAATATAAACCTACTTGGATGATTGCCCATTTTCAATCCGCTAAAAATTGTAAATTTTCATGTGGAATTAAGCTTAAGCCTAGGTCGGTAAGTCTACCTAATGCAGGAGATCCCACAGGTCTTGAGCACTGTAAAAAGAGTATAAAGAAAAGATTTATTACGGCTCTACCGCCGATCTTTAACCTTCAGTGAAAAGAAGTAGGGCTGTAGCAGGTATAGTGAAAAATGAGGGGATTAAAAAATGTTTTCCAGGTTGGTAGCTATCCCGATGCGAACCCCGAAATCCCGGTACTTACCGTCTTCAAAAGAGGTGACAGCTTCGATACGGAATACCCTGAAAATATAGTTTATCCCATACCCAAGCTCTACATAGTTTAGTGGCAGGTCGGTAGCCAAGTAGTTTGCAAAAAAACTCTCTCTTACCCCGGACAGGCGTACTAAGGGCATTTGGGTGATCAAAAACTTCCGGAATTGATAATGAGCGCTGCCAGTGAAATACTCCTTTTGTGTGCTGAAACGGTAATAATCCAACAGCCTAAAGCTTCCCACTGGGTCTACGGTGGAAAAAGGAGTGAGATTACCCAGGAAGTGTTTGTAATCCATGAAAAAGAGCTGGTCATTATTCAAAAAACGACCCGCCTTTGCAGATAAGTCCACGATACCTCGTATCCCGATCTTGAACGTATGCCGGTAACCTAGCTCTAGCAGGTCGAAATCTACAGCGCTGTTAAAGGTATCATCAATCCCTTTGCGGTACAGGACCCGGAATAGGGGAGAAGAGCTTTTGATCTTGTATCGCTCGCCGTTCCTGGTCCTGAATTTTTGCCAGGGCGCATAATCTAGTGATGCATTCACGGTGAAAGCATTGTGGGTAGGGAAAGAGGTGGATCCCAATTCTTCATTCACCGGGGCATTAGGTTCAAAACCATCACCGGAGCGGTCGACCAAACGATAGTCGGAATTATTGAAGAGCTCTCGCCGCCGGGCCACTTCCGAAGATACGTTCAGTTTTAACTTCCCGCTAAACTCCTTTTCGTACCCGATCGTAGCGTAATCTTTTTCATAGATCTTCATATAGTTGCGTTCTAGCAACAAGGTCATCAGTGTGTTTACGATGGGGTGAATAGGCTCATCGGCATTAAATTGGCTTATGTAACGCCCTCCCTCGAAACGGAAGATCGAGCGGTTTGAAGGCCTGCCTATATCGTACCGTGCTTCAAATGTCCCGTTGAACCGTTCTCTTAGGAAGGCGTAACGCGCCGTGGTACCTAATCGCAGCCAATCCCGGTTTTTGTTGCGCATTGTTTTGGTAAAGGATAGCCTTGTGGTCGCGTTGAACCCTTCTACCGTATTAAAATTAGGCATGAGCTGGTGCAGCCTGAGATGGGTACGGTCTGCCAGCTTGTAGGTATTGCCAAAAAGCAAGTCCAGCAGGAAGGTGCCCCGGTCCTTTTTGGTTTTTAATGTATCGCCTT
Source organism: Fulvivirga sp. (assembly GCA_028280565.1). Lineage (GTDB taxonomy): Bacteria > Bacteroidota > Bacteroidia > Cytophagales > Cyclobacteriaceae > Fulvivirga. The sequence continues at coordinate 22,118 of JANQLQ010000042.1, read as the reverse complement.
CCTCTTCCAAACGTGCCACTCTTGAAAGGCTATCCGTCGTGGCGTACCCTTTGACCTCGGCTTTGGTAAGTGGAATGGACCTCACACCGGCCCAGTAAGCAGAGTCACTATTGTGGGCCAATGAATCTACGGTGAAGGACCTGTTCTCTATTACTTCCGGGGCTTCTGACTCTTTTAATTCGGCCTTTTCATATTCCCGTATGACTTTACGAAGCTGTTTCCGGGTCACTTCTTTCCCGGAAGACAGTATTTCCTGTAATTCACTGACCTCTTCGCTTTTGGCTTGTCCTTCCAGCTTTTGGGCCAATTCCTTTTCCACCTTTTCATCGATCACCTCGAATTCATTGCTCAGCTCGGGATTTACCTCTACCCGGTAATCACTGACCGTGGCTAGGTATTTGGCTTCGAAATCGAAACCTAGCACTTTCCCGTCTATGTTGAAATCGTGTGTTACCGGCATCCATACATTTTCAGCCACCGGCTCGTAGATCTGCTTTATGTCAAAATTGATCCCTAACCTTGTGGTCTGGAAGTCTAGGCTATAGATGCTCCAGTAATCTTCTACGATCTCTAACATACCTTTGAACACATTATCGCCACGTGAACGAGGGATGACCCGGATCTTACTGATTTCATACCCCCGATCACGGTAAGTGCCTTCATACACAAACCGGTAATATGAAAATGCTTTTGGTGATAATGGAGACACGGAATTGGCCAACTCCGGTTCGTAAAAAGACCCGTAGATATAGCCGTTGGGGCTCCCGTTCTCATCCTCACCGCTGCTACGGATGGATATCACTTTTTCATTATACGTGTTGGGTCTTTTGTATTCCACTTCGCTTACCGACTCGGAAATGAATACCCTGTCTTCGTCTATCCCCTCTTTTTCCAGCGTTTTCCTTAGGAAAAAAGGAGAATCCTTCAACTGGCCTGTGCCTTTAATGTATACCTTGGCGGTATAACGGTCCACTTGGTTAACATGGAATTTGCTTTTAGCGATAGCCTTACGCATAATCGTGTAAGCCGGGTCTTCTTTGCCGGCCCTGACTTCTATGTCTTTTAACATCACTACCTGGGTGACCAAAACAACGTCCAGGTCGATCCATTGATCCGTGATGTCCACAATTTTTGTAAGCGAGCCATATCCTATGTATTGAAAAGTAAGGGTATATGTGCCCGGCTTGAGCATTACTTCGTAGTATCCTTCTGAATTAGAGGTGGAACCCGTGCCTAGTTCTTTTATATAAATGGTGGCAAAGGCTAGCTTTTGCCCGTCGTCTCCCGAAACAGTCCCTCGTACCCCGGCGCTAAAGACATAGGTGGAACAAGTTAACCCTAAAATGAATGCGAGGAGTAAAGGCTTGGTCATTTTGCTATCTAAACAGTTAATAGAATTTTTTAGTCCGGATCATTTCTTCAACGCTATCGTGTACTAAGTATTTGATAGACTGGCCCTTTTCTATACATTTCCTAATAAAGGTAGCCGAAATGTCAATGAGGGGTGCTTCGACTTGCCTTACATTAGGATGCGAAATGAGATCAGAAGGTTGCGCGTGGGGCCTGGGATATACATAAAGCGGGTATTGTTCGAGTATCAAAGTTGCATTTTTCCATTTTGGGAAATTCTTGAGGTTATCTTGTCCTATGATCAGCCGGAATTCCTTGCCCGGGTGCTTTTCGGATAGATAGGTGAGTGTGTCTATGGTATAGCTTGGCCGTGGCATATTGAATTCTATATCGGAAGATCGCAAGTTATAGTTATCGTGGATGGCAGCGTTCACCATATCGAGGCGGTCGAATTCGTGGAGCAGTGAGTTATTTTTTTTGAAGGGGTTTTGGGGAGATACGATAAACCATACCTGTTCTAAATCTGTGGTTTCTACCATAATATTGGCAATGATCAAATGACCCGTGTGAATGGGATTGAAAGAACCAAAGAACAAACCTATTTTCATGCCAAAAAATATCCGGGTATATTAAAAAATGTATCCTGTCAAGCTACCTTCTCTTGCTTTCATATGCAGCCAAAACATCAAAATTATTAAAAAACATCCTTCTAATGAATGTATTGAAGAAAACTAAGCTCCAATCACTTTCATTAGCCTATAAACGGGATTTTACAAAGAAGGGATATATCGGTTATTCTTGGTCTATGAAGGTGTCTACTAGCTTTTCCGCCTTGGCTAGTGACTCGTCGAGGTCTTCGTTCACGAGGGTTACATCAAACTGATCCTCGAAGCCCATTTCAAAACGGGCCTTGAATACCCGTCGTGACAGGCTATCTTCGGACTCGGTGTTCCTATCCGTCAAGCGAGATTTAAGCACGTCTAATGAAGGTACTTTTACAAAGACGGCCAACGCCTTATCACCGAAATATTTTTTTAAGTTCAGGCCTCCCTTGACGTCTACATCAAAGATCACATGACGTCCTTCCGACCATATTCGTTCGATCTCGGATTTCAAGGTGCCGTAGAAATTGCCCGCATATACCTCTTCCCATTCGATGAATTCGTCCTCGTCAATTTTTTTCTTGAAGTCTTGGGGGGTAAGAAAAAAATAGTCTTTGCCGTTTTTCTCGTTCCGTCCTCGTTTGTCACGTGTGCAGGCGGAGATCGAAAACCCCAGTTTGGGGTTAATGTCTAGCAAGTGTTTTACAATGGTAGTCTTCCCTGACCCCGAGGGAGCAGAGAAAATGATCGCCTTTCCATTACTCATGCTGGTCGGCGCTTTGCAACACTTTTGCGCGGATGGTTTCCATAAGGCCTTCTGGCACATTTTTACCGCACCTTTCCTTGATCATTTTTTTTATGGCCATGTCAATATTAAATTGTTCATGGCATGGCATGCAGCCTTTTAAATGTTCGAAGAAAAATTTACGCTGTCCTTCCGAGGCCTCTTCATCTAACACTAAATTGAGAAGTTCAAGGCAATCGGCACTAAAGCTAGAGTTGTCCTTTGATGGACCTTGATCATCAAATGTGCTTGTAGAGGTTGATCCCATAAAAAAATCTAATTTTTGTAACCCATTTTTTTCGCGTAACTGGAAAGTCTCTCTTTAAGCAGGTTCCTAGCCCTATGCAGCCTGGATCTTACTGTACCAATCGGTATATCCAGGATCTTGGCCATTTCATCGTACTTAAAACCCTCCAGGTCACAAAGAATAATCACAGTCCTAAAATCGACATCCAAAGAATTAAGTGCATTTGATATCTCGTCTCCGATCATCTCTTGCACCGTTTCCACCCTTAAGTCGGTCGTTATCGTTTTATCTATTTCATCCGAATTGTAGAACGTTTCTACTTCCTGGTAATCAACTTTAGAAGGTTCCTTGCTCTTCTTTCTAAAGTCGTTGATAAAACTATTTTTTAGTATTCGAAACAACCATGCTTTAGCATTAGTTCCTTGCTCAAAAGATTCGATGAAACGATATGCCTTTAGATAGGTGTCTTGTACTAGGTCTTTGGAGTCATCTTCGTCAAAAGTTAACCGGTAAGCAAAATTATACATTGAATCAATATGAGGTAGAAACTCACTTTCAAAAATCGTATCCTTCTCCTTTTTGGTATAGCCTTTACGAGATTTATCAGACATCGGGCTCAAAAATAGTAATTATGAATCGAAATTAATCTTACTTTATCAATATTAGCTCATCATCCTTCAAACGCTATTTTACATAGCGACTAGGTCCCTATACACCTTATAACAAAACCAAGCCTCTTTGTTTTACAGGTTGATACATTCGTTATACGGTGTCCTTCTAATTCGATATAACTAAATACGAGTTTAAACGTGTAAAAGGATGCCTCATGTCATAAAAGTGACATCTTTCTAGGCTAAAGGACCCTTCCTAATACGAAAAGGTTTAAATTTTGTTTTCTTTGTCTCTTGCAAACCATAAAAAGTAAAAATAGGCGTGTACTTTTTCCCGGCGATCTTGATCCAACACAGGCACGGGGGTTAGTGGACTTGATCGAAAATAAGGATTATCACGTTGTTTCCACGCTGAAAGATCACCCGAGGAGTATCGTTAAGCGTGTTGAAGTTCAAGGGCGTGACGTGGTCTATAAGATCCCTACGGAAAAAAATACCAGGTGGTGGATCCGGTTTTTGACGCTTTTTAGGCAAGGAGAGGCCTTCAAAAATGCCGCGGGAATGGAGCTGTTGCTGGCTAAGGGATTTAAAACTACTCGGCCCTTAGTCGCTTGTGAGTACCGGCGATGGGGGATGGTAGTAGATTCGTGGCTATTGTATGAATACCTTGAAGGGGAGTCTTGCCTGGATAAACCTGCCACCTATGCCAGCGTAGTACAGCTTTTGGCCAAACTGCACGCGGCTCACATCATGCATGGCGATCCCCAGATCCGGAATTTTATTCGTACCGGTAATGATCTTTATATCATAGATGCCAACCCTAAAACCTCGCGGTCTCCTTTTGAGCGGGCCTATGAATATGCTTATTTAAAAAAGAGCGCTCCCGGCATAGAACAGCATTTTGGGGAAATGCAAAATAAGTTATGGTATAAATATGCTATACAACATGATCGCTTTGACCGGAAGCTGGCCCGATTTAGACGGAGATTGAAAGGTTGGGTGGGGTGGAAATGATCATGGTTGTTCGTTGATCACTATCGTTATGCTAGGGCAATAAATGAAGCCTATGCCTGGTTTAGGAAGATGTCAATTGTTTAACCGCGGAGAACGCTGAGAGCCACGGAGGTTATTTTTATACCTATGCAAGGGGTGAGGAACTTTCATAACGTATGTTCTTTTCTGATTTCATATTGTCCTTAATATTGAAAATTCCCCCTAGTGAGAATGGCATTACAAATGCCGGGTAAAAAGGGTGTCCTTGAAAATTATACTTGGTAGAAAAACGTTTAATTTTGGACAGCTAGGTTATATTTTAAAAATGTTTCGGATAATGCGATCCTCACAATGAGCAGTTTAAGCGGGATTTCGGGGTTCCAAGTCCAGTTTTCATTTCCTTTTGGGCACAAAAGAAAATGAAACAAAAGAAAAGGACTACCAAGAACCAAGCCCATTTTTCACGCAAAACACACTGGCCAGCCCCTACAGGCCGCTTGCCCACAGGCATCAAAGGGCCACGCTGTTCCTGGATGTCTCCCCTACATACACCACTTGAATTTTCAATGATATCTAAAATAAGGTATGCTTTGCAAAAGCGTACTTGTTATGAAGGGTCAACAGCTTGATTGAGTTAATATTTTCGTTTTAAAATTAAATAGCCATGCAGCTCTTTAAATTTATAATAGTAAGGATTCTCATTAATTTCCCAATTTTTAAACCAAGGAAGGTCACTTGATACTTTCATTTTACTATCAATAATAACATAATCGACTTGCCTTTTTTTGAGGTCTATTAGTACTTCTTCTTGAGTGAATGGCACCTCTTTAGTTTCTTGTAAGTATTCGTAAGATTTGTAAGAGTAAATCTCAAAATTATCGATTTCATTGAAAATAAATTCCCAGTGGCTTATGACACTGCTTCCCTTTTCAAGGTGTGTTGCTAATTCATTATGGATTTTACCATGTGGTTGGTTTCTCTTGAAGGTTTCATGCGCAGTTTTGATATACATCAAACAATGAGTGAAAATCGCTGCTAAAACCAACATTTTTAACCATGGCTTGTTTTCTTTTTTGAGCGAAAAGATGGCTAAACTTATTAGAATGGCCATATAAGGTACGTGAAAGACAAGATATTGGGCAGCTTTATGGCTACCCAACAGTCCTAAAAATAGGATATTCAAAAAGGTATAGAGTGTTAAGAACTTATAATTGTTCCATAAAAACTTTAGCTTGATCAATAAAATGATCATAAAAAGTGCGCTGATCCCAATTACTTGATCACCCCAGAAGAAACGCTGATGTTCAGAGGCAAGCCTGTTTAAAAGGGAGAATAGGAAGGTGAGGACCCCTGCGTTAGTTCCTTCTTCAAAGTCATGTGAAGGCCAATGTTTTAAGTTGAAGACCCATTGATTTAACTGATCATACATAACGAGTGGAGCAAAATAAATTGCCGTAATCGGTACAGCAACAATAGAAAACAATAAACACGCCCTCCATTTTTTATAATAGACTAACACAACCACAGCTGAAAGGCAGTAAATGACACCGTTTAAATGCAAAAGAAAACACGAAGCCGCTAATATTGCAGCCAGGACTATGTAGATATAATTTCCACGATTTTTATAGCAGGATAACGCATAAAAAGAACCAAAACCTAAGGTCATTATGGGCACTTCAGGCCTGAACTCAAAGCTTCTTAAAAATAGCATTGGTACCATTAGGGTTATCATAAAAGTAAAAAGGAGTACCTCCTGGTTATGATACCTCAAGTATTTTGAGATGATAAAAAGTCCTGAAAGGAAAGTTATTAAAACGAATGTTTTGAAATAGTATACGTTCCAGCCTACAACTATGATTATCAAATAGCCAATCCAAACAAAAAGTTTATGATAAACGAGAAACTCGTTTTCCCAATCCAGTATATAGGGTAGACTTTTTAGCTTGACCTTGCCTTCATGCAGAAGCCAGTAGGCCTGCTCCCCAAACCAGTTTTCGTCTGATTGTATGTAGCGATTGATTAATAAATAGATATGTATGATACCCATTGCGACGAGAACATACCTTAAAAGCTTTAGTGAGGTCAGCCCATCAAATATTACGAGGATACGAGTCATTTCTTTCTTAAAATTACCATCAATGAAACTCCAAATGGGAATTTTACTTTTCTAAGGAGTTTTCTTTCTGTTTCAAATACTCTGAACATCAATTTGTTAACAAAGCTATCATTCGCAACGAGCGTGTTATCAGCCCCCGAGCCCTTTCGATAAAAGCGTGCAGGTACCAGTCTTGACAAGACCCGAAAAATAGCAATGGGGAAGAATAGAAGAGAGTTAAAGTAGGTTTTGTGTACCAATGATATTTCTTCTGAAGGGAGTATTTGCTTAAGTTTTGACCATGTATATCGCCTAAAATGATGATTAACAATGTCATGTTCACTCCATAAAAACTGGAAGGCCGGAACTGTGATAAAGATAAGCCCATTCGTTTTGGTCACCCTCACTAATTCGGCTACCGCTTTTTTGTCATTCTCAACATGCTCTATCACATCGAACGCACAGGAGAGGTGGAAGGAATTATCCTCGAATTCTAGATCTAGGATAGTGCCTTTTTTTATTTCCAAGCCAGTTAATGCATTTGCAAAATTCCTGCAATCATCATCATATTCAATGGAAGTTACTTCTCCAAGATCACTTAATAATTCGGATGTCCTGCCTGTTGCAGCGCCTACGTTAAGTATGGATAAGTCGGGGGCTTTTGTGTAGGGAAGGATATGTTCTAGTAGGATCCGCCCCCTAACCACAAACCACCAATGTTCTCTTTCTAGCTTGTAGTACTCGTGGTAATAGGTTTTATCCATAGATATGTTGTTGATGTTCTATTCGCTCTTTGATAATAAAGAGTGGCCGGTCACTGACTTGAAAAAATATTCGTACGATGTATTCCCCGAGTATGCCTATTGAAATGAGCTGTACACCTGAAAATAAAATAATTGAAAATAATATTCCGGTGAAACCAGACATAACGTCACCGAAAAAAATCTTTCGAAAAAGGGTATACCCAAAGTATGCCAGTGCTATGATGATAGCCAACAATCCTAACCTAAGCATAAACTTGATGGGCAGCTCGCTAAAACCAAAAACGGCGTCCAGTGCTAACCGGATCATTTTTCTGAACGAGTATTTGGTTTCTCCAGCTACCCTCGTATCCCTGTCATAAGGGACCCCCTTCTGTTTTAAGCCGATCCAAGCTCTCATGCCACGTATGAATCTCTTTTTTTCTGGCATGGTATTTAAAATATTTACAGCTCTACGGCTGATCATACAAAAGTCACCCGAGTCATAAGGGATCGTGGTACTGCTTAACCTGTTGAGCATTCGGTAAAACCAATGAGATGTTTTCTTTTTTAACCATCCTTCATCATCCCTGATTTTCCTCACTCCGTAGACGATTTCGTTGCCTTTTTTCAATTCATCATAAAACCTATTTAATAATTCAGGTGGGTCTTGCAGATCACCATCAATCACCATTACTCCTTCTATCCCTTGGCATACACTTAGCCCAGCGCTAAGGGCAATTTGATGCCCATAGTTTTTGGCAAGGAAGACACTTTGAAATCGATGATCAGAATAAGAAATCTCTTGCATCAATTCTGCGGTCCTGTCAATACTTCCGTCATCAACTAATACTACTTCTAATGTAGGGAGAGATTCATCCATCAATGCCTTTAATCTTTTGATTAAATGGGGGAATGAGTCTTCTTCATTATAAACAGGGACAACAATTGATATTTGTGTGGAACTCATTAACTCTAAAAAATATAAACCACCAAACTTAATAAATTCGATGGTTTATTAGAAGCGTACTATGTTTTTCCTATGAGCATGTTCCTTTACATACAGTCCTTAGTAACTAGTAGGTTAGATAGTTAACGTCTTGCCAATAACTGGCTGGACCGGATCAAGCGTATAAACTCTGCCCGGTAGCCTTCTTGGTCGTTGCCCCGCGCGGACCGGGCTAAAGACAGGATTTCCGTATAGGCCATTTCGCCCCTGTAGTCGGAACCGGTCAGTTGCATGCCGAATGCGGCTACTGCCGCCGACCACCGGAAGTTATCAGAAGTCTTCTCCATGGATATATTCTCATCCTTGAGCCCTTGCACGATTAGCTGGCTCTTGTCCCCATCGGGAGCTTTGTAGCGGAGTTTTACCGTCATGAGTTCATCAGAAGCATAGGCTTCGGGAGAAATTTCTGTTCGTTGGTATTTAAGGTCATCTACTACAAATGCACTTTTCACGCCAGTGGGGATCACTTCATACAGCGCCGTTACCGTATGTCCTGCTCCTAATTCCCCGGCATCCTTCTTATCATTGTTGAAATCTTCGGCATTTAGCAAGCGGTTTTCATACCCGATCAGCCGGTAAGCTTTAACTTTGGCGGGGTTGAACTCCACTTGTATTTTTACATCTTTGGCAATGGTAAATAACGTGCCCCCAAATTCAGTGACCAATACCTTTTGAGCTTCCAAGATGTTATCTATATAAGCATAATTTCCGTTACCTTTGTCGGCCAAGATCTCCATTTTAGAATCCTTGTAGTTTCCCATACCAAAACCTAATACGGTCAGGAAAACGCCGTCTTCTCTTTTTTCTTCGATGAGGTCTTCCATGGCTTCATTGCTGGAAGCTCCCACATTGAAATCGCCGTCGGTAGCTAAGATGACACGGTTATTGCCTCCTTTTTTGAAATTCTGCCTGGCAATTTTATAGGCTAATTGAATTCCAGCACCCCCTGCCGTGGAACCACCGGCATTGAGTTGATCCAAGGCATCGAAGATCTTATCTTTTTCTGCGCCGCTGGTAGCTGGTAGTACCTCCCCGGCAGCTCCTGCATATACCACTATGGCTACATTATCTTGGGGTCTTAGCTTATCCACTAATAATCGAAACGCAGACTTTAGCAAGGGTAATTTATTCTGCGCACTCATAGAGCCCGATACATCGATGAGAAATACCAAGTTAGAAGGGGGGAGATTGTCCATAGGTATTTCTTTACCTTGTAAGCCAATATGTACCAGCTTGTGCTTTTCACTCCAAGGGGACACGGCGATTTCAGTGGTGATTGAAAAGGGAGCCTTGCCACGAGGGGCTGGATAGTCATAGCTAAAGTAGTTTACCATTTCTTCGATGCGTACCGCATCTTTTTGGGGTAGCTGCCCTTGGTTTAGAAATCGCCGTACATTGCTGTACGAAGCGGCATCTACATCGATGGAAAACGTGGAAAGGGGATCTTGTAAGGGGTTACGAAAGCCGTTTTCTTCTACACGAGCATAATCTTCAGTATTAGGTTGTGTGGGAGGCGCAGGCAAAGGATAATGTCCCCTGGTATGTATGGAAGATTGCTCGGCTTCCTGGTCAGCCCGTTTCGGTTTCCTGTAGCGGCTCCTCCTGCCTTGCCCTGTCACTACAATTTCATTTAGCTGGGCATAGTCGGCTTGCATGGTTACATTGATCACAGCTTCATGGCCTATTTTTATTTCCTGGGTTACAAAACCAATGTAGCTGAAAATCAAAGTGCCTCCTTTGGCCGGTATGGTTAAACGGTACTCGCCATTAATATCGGCAACGGCGCCTATGGCAGTCCCTTTCAATAGTACATTTACCCCGGGCAGGGCGGTCCCGTCTTCCGCGGAGGTGATTTTTCCTGTTATTATTCTTTCTTCTTGCCCTGTCCACGAGGTCAGCATAGTTACAAGAAGTATCAAAATCCCTATTCTTTTCATGATCCATAAATTTTAATGAAACTCACCTATGGGATGCAAGGCCAGTAAGAATTCCATAAACCGTTGGAAAAAATTTTTTAGTTTCGAGCAATGAGTTCCCGGCCGCAAAAAGAAATCGAGGAAGAACTAAAGCTTATCGATCGTTATAAGCAGACCGGCGACTTAGAACTGGCAGGGAAATTATACCGGGATTACATGCATCTTGTCTACGGGCTTTGCCTTAAGTACCTGCGAAACCGCGATGACAGTCAAGATGCGGTCATGCAGATCTTCGAGAAGATCACCGAAAGCCTGAAAACCCACGAGGTGAAGAACTTTAAAAGCTGGCTGTACGTGGTCAGCAAGAACCACTGCTTGATGGAGCTGCGCAGTAGAAAAAACAAAATGAGATCGCAGGTTAAGAATATCGACGATGTGGCTGTGGAAAATGTGCTTTTGATGCATCATGATAATGACTCCCCCGTTTTGGAAGAAGATTTGAGTAAATTAGAGTGGTGCATCGAGCAGTTGCAAAATGAACAGAAAACCTGTATCCAATTGTTTTACCTTGAGAAAAGATCGTATAAGGAGATCGTAGAGGTGACCACCTTCGAGCTCAAGAAGGTTAAAAGTAATGTCCAGAACGGCAAACGTAACCTTAAGATCTGTATGGAAAAGAATAGATGAGTTCTACAGGAAACCATATCGAGCATCTAACCCCCGAGTTGGTCAACAAATACCTGCGTGGGGAGCTCTCTAACGAGGACATGCATGCGGTAGAGCGATTAATGTTGGAATCGAGCTTTGAAGAGGAAGCCATGGAGGGGTTTGAAAACCTGGGGGCAGACTTGGAGCAGGACCTGGCCAGGCTGAATCAAAAATTAGAAAAGCGGATCCATGCTGAAAAAAGGACATTCCCGGCCTGGTTCAAGATAGCTGCTTCGGTATCATTACTGGCGTTAAGCTTGGTACTGGTGTTGAACTGGAATTTTGACCCATCACCAAAACAAACTGCTGGGAATGAGGCAGAAACCCCGGCCCCGGCCGATGAAACTCTATCAGCGAAGAAAGAGGCCAATGAAACGGTGAATTTGACACAGGACTCGCTGATCGCCTTACACGAGGGAGAACAAGAATCTCTCGCCGACTCAAAAAGCTCTTCAAACTTACCCACACAACCGCCACCTACCGGGGAGACCCTGGATACCGCTATGGAAGAGGTCAGCGAAAGTGATGACATGCTCGCAGAAGTTGGGCAAGATGAATTTAGCCCACCTTCCAATGTGTCCGAAATTCAGTCCTTGGAAAACGAAGCGCCTGTAGCGGCACCTGCGACAAGCGAAGTTATCCCCGAAACTGTCGAAGTCCGTAAAAAAGAGACGACATCAAAAAGAACCCATGGAGACGAGGATAAGGCTAACGCTAACGCCGTATCGAAATCTATACGGATAAGGGGGGTGAGCTCTTTTTCTTCTTCTAAATTGATCACAGGGCAGGTCACTGCAGAGGGCGAAGGAGAGGGCATCCCCGGGGTCAATGTAACACTTAAGAATACCCTACAAGGAACTATTACAGACTTTGAAGGAAATTATAGCCTGGATGTCCCTAATATAGAGGAGAATGTACTTGTTTTTTCTTACGTCGGTTTCAGGCAGGAGGAGGTGTCGGTGGCAGACCAGGCTATCCTGGATGTGGAGATGAGCCCTGATGTGAGCCAGCTCTCTGAAGTGGTGGTCACGGGAACGGGAGTGGAAGAAAGGCGCCAAGCGCTAGGGTACAGTACGGGTGAGCCGAGGGTAATTACGCCTGCGCAACCGGAAATTGGCAGGTCAGCCTACAAGAAATACCTACAAGACAATATTCGCATGCCGCCGGACTCTTTGAAAGCAAGGGTGATTGTAAAATTCGATGTTTTACCGGATGGTAGCCTTGCTAATTTTAATGTTGAAAAAAGCCCGGGATCTACTTACTCACAGGAGGCGCTACGATTAGTAACGGAAGGCCCTGGATGGAAGCCTGCTTATGAAGATGGGGTGGCGGTTCGGGATAAGGTGAGGGTGAAGGTGAGGTTTAGGTGATGTGTTAAGTGCTAAGGTGTTGAAGTTGTGAAGTGTTGAAGTGCTAAAGTCGTGAAGTCTTTGGAGTGGAATTACTCAATACTCATTACTCACGACTTCCATACTATATCACTCGGGGGTTTTTTCGCCGGGCCATTCGTTTTTAAAGTCTATCCAGTATTTTTCGATCGTACTTTTTACATCTTTGTGTAGCATTAATATCCCGAAAAGGTTGGGGATGGTCATTAGGGCGATGGTGATGCCGGACAGTGTCCAGATGATCGTGGTGTCTGTGAAGGCGGCGAAAAAGAAGGCTACTACGTACACTACGCGATAGTAAGTGACTGATTTGCTTCCGAAAAGATAGGTCATGGCCCTATCGCCATAGTAGGACCAGGAGATTGCGGTACTGAAGGCAAATAGCAAAAGGCCGATGGTAACGATGTACTTTCCCGGTTCACCAAAAAAGCTCCGGGTAAAAGCAATATTCGTCAGTGGTGCACTGTGGACTAATGAAATCCCTTGGAAGGTCAACTGGCTATCGTTCCTGCCTAGCAACTGGTTCAGGAAAGAGGCTTGCGCTTCCCCAATGTTAGCATCACCATTTTCTACAATGACCTGCCCTGTGTAGTAGTTATCTCCTTTAAATACCATCACATCCTCCGCCAGTGACCTGGCGTGAATAAAAGAAACATCATTGGAGATTTTCCCTTCGCTTACCTCCAGCGTGCCTGAAAACAAAGGCAGGGGTTTTATACCGGCAATATGATTGTACAATTCTTCCTTTCCGTTATCATTGGCATCAGTGTATGCTCCTTCTAGGATCTGCAAGTCAGCCAGTTGAAATTCATTTTGATGTTTTTCATTCCATACCCCGGAGGAGAGCAAGACCAAACCTGTGATGGTACAGATGACGATTGTATCAATGAAAGGCTCAAGGATAGCTACCATTCCCTCGGAGACAGGTTCATGCGCCCGGGCAGAAGCATGGGCAATAGGAGCGGAACCCTGGCCGGCTTCGTTTGAATATAGTCCGCGGCCTACCCCTTTATTAAAAGCAAAAGCTATGGACGAACCCAAAAATCCACCTGCCGCTGCGCTTCCTGTAAAAAGGTCGGCAAATATGGCAATGAACGAAGGGGCTAAGTTCTCTATGTTAGCGAAAATCACGGCAAATGCCCCGATGAAATAAATAACGGCCATGGTAGGTACTAATCTTTCGGTAACCGTGGCGATCCTTTTTATCCCACCTATTATAACAAAAGCAAGCAAAAGGGCCAGTAAAAGGCCTGTCAACGCCTTGTTGATCCCAAAGGTGGAAAACATAGTATTGGCTATGCTGTTGACCTGTGGTAAACTCCCGGTGCCGAAAGAAGAAAGTACCGTAGCCACGGCGAATATGGCGGCAAGCCATCCCATATTCAGTTTATTTTTCATAAAGTACATAGGCCCACCTGCCATGGTCCCGTCTTCAGCTTTTTCCCTGTATTTATGCGAAAGGGTGACTTCTACGAACTTCGTGGTCATCCCCACAGCCGCGGTCACTAACATCCAAAATAGCGCTGCCGGCCCGCCTATGTGTACGGCCAGGGCCACACCCGCTATATTCCCGGTGCCTACTGTACCCGAAAGTGCCGTGGTCAGCGCTTGGAAGTGAGAAGTGTCCCCTACATCATCCGATCTATCGAACCTACCCCTGACTACTTTTGTAGCAAATCGAAAGTAGCGTATCTGCGGAAATTTGAGATATATTGTAAAGAAAAGCCCTGTGCCAATAAGGAGATATGGAAACCAAAAGGAGCTTCCAATGTAACTGTCGACCAGTGACAATATATCATTCAATTGCTGCATAACATGGTAAGTTAACGATGGGAACCAAGGGGCAAATCTAAGAAATTAATCCACTCAGCAAAACACGATACTAAAGACAGTCGCTTGCGTTTCGCGGGTGAAGACTATCGTTGAGTTCTTCCACCCGACTTTCGAACAAACACGACGAGACCAGTTATCGATCTTACTCCGGCCAGAGGCCGAGGAATAGAGGTCACTCGGCCGGAGCCAAGCGACTGTTCTTAAGCGACTGTTCTTGGGTTGTATGTAAAACATGGACCACCCAGACCCATTACCTTTCAACCACTACTTAAACCGGTTCAATAGGTATCAACAAGTCATCACCCGCACTGCTATAAACCCAAAAAGAAGGATCACCTACATGCCCCGCTTCTACGGGGTTATTATGCACATATTCGATCTTTTCGTCTATGATCGCAGGATAACTTAATTCTATAGGGTGATTGGTCTTCTGCCAAAACATATATTTAGCGTTTTGCTTTTGGTATCTCGCAAAGTATTGGAACATATGAATAAGCCACTCCCTTCGGCTTTCCCCTGTTTCGGATTCTATAGACTTTAAGATTTCTTTGGCCGTAAAGCTCTTAAAATCCCGGATTACCTGGTTTAACTTAGCTCCATCATGGCGTGCTACCAAGTGGAGGTGGCTAGGCATGATCACATAGGCGTATACAAGCAGCCCCTTGTTTTCAATGCAATAACGCAAGTTTTTTATGATCATGTCACAGTACCGTGAGCGAGTAAAAATGTCAATCCAACCCACGGTGGTTAGGGTTAGAAAGTAAGGGTAATCGGTGTTGGCCTTCCTTAATTCGGACATTGTACGGGTAATGTTGGTTAATAGGGTGAAATTGGGAATAGAAAATAGGAGGATCAACAAAGCGTTTTATGAGTGGTTTGGTGTGGCTTTGAAAAAAAATTAAAGGAAAGTCGCTTGGCGTTTTAAAAAAAGAAACAGTCGCTTGCGTTTCGCGAGTGACGGCTATCGTTGAGGCCTCTGGCCGACCTCTACACAATTGCTTGAGCTTAGTGATCGATCTTAGCATCGGCCGGAGGCCTATTGATAGTGGTCACTCGGCTTGGGAGCCGAGCGACTGTTCTTGGAGGTTTGGTGAAAATAGAAAGTCGGGCATAATACTTCGCCGAGCGAATGCTCTTGGTGATTTTGGGCTTAGGACCGCTGCGCTTAACCTAAGACCAGTGCGCGGATATGGAGAAAGATTGGATCCGAATACAATGGCCTGTTGGTAGTGAAGGCCAATGGGATGGCTGCTACCTATTTCAGCATGTCATCCACACTTCGAGATCTTACCAGGTTTGGTCTTGCTTTTACTCCCAGCGTGAGAAAGAACTCCAATCCTATAATCTCTGATGACCACTTGTCTAAAATCCTGGATGTGAATAAAAATCTCGTAGAGAAGTCATGGTATTCAGACGAAATGAAACATGTTGGCTATCAATGGGACGAGATCTACGATGATGGCATTTTTATAAAGGGGGACATGCGGGGCAAGGTCTTTACATATCCACTTCGAGGGATTTGATCATTACATTTTACGGAACTTACAATATTGACATGGAAGAACATCAACTCCCTGTGATTAGTAGGCAACTTGCCAAATCAGGATGCCGCAAGAACCGGGTTTTATTTACCCTGTTTGCCCTTTATCTATTGCACCATAAATTTAGAATAGATAGAAAATGACACAATTAAAGGACAAGGTAATTCTAATTACAGGCGCTAATAGGGGAATTGGTAAAGCACTGGTACAAGCATCATTGAAAAAAGGGGTGAAAAAGATATATGCTACTGCAAGGGACCTAGGAAAAATCCCAAACTTTATGGACGAAAGAGTACTCCCTCTTGAGCTAGACATAACCGATCAAAGACAGGTTATTAAAATTGCCTCACAGGCTAGTGATACTCAAGTCCTGGTCAATAATGCGGGGGTGTTATCTACAGGCACTATTTTGGAAGGAGGATGGAATAGCATTAAAACGGATATGAATGTGAACTACTTTGGTACTGTAAGTATGATGAGAGAGTTTAGTGCCATTCTAGCGAAAAATGCACCTTCCAAAATGATTAATATTACTTCTATTGTCGCGTATTCCCCATTGCCTTCAATTGCGGGTTATTCTGCTTCTAAATCGGCACTGCTTTCAGCCACTTATTCTGCGAGAATTGAATTAGCCAAAAAAGATATTATGGTTCACGCGGTAAACCCGGGAGCCATTGATACGGATATGAATAAAGGTATTGATTGGGATATGCCTTCACCTTACAGTGTTGCTGAAACGATTTTGGAAAGGGTTGAACATGGAGAGCTAGATATAATTCCTGAAGAAATAGGACTCGGCATGTTCAATGCTTGGAAAGAAGATCCGTCAAAATTAGCTGAGATGTTTCATAACATGTATCATGGAGAATAGGCACGAACTCGCCTGCTTAGGGCGAGTTTAGTGAAGCCCAACTCAATGCATCTTGATCAGTCGGCAATAGGCAAAGAGCAGTAGGCAAAAACATAGAGGGTTTCTGATTGCCTATTGCGCACTGTCGACTTTAAAAACGGGATTGGAAAAAATAGCTAACCGCCCAATTACACTTAACTTAACACCAGTAAAGCCTTACGCACGAAAGACCAAGCAACTAATTTTACCCATTTACATTAGCAATAAGAGATGAGCACTAAATTCTGTTCAATAATACTTGTGAACTTGATAAGCAATTTCTGTTCTTCCCAAGAATGTTTAAACGACTACATGCCTAAAACTTTTGATTTTGAGAAAATAGCAGTTGTAATTCCAAGCTATTCAGAATTTAGGGAACAAAAAATGAACCAGTACATTGAGAAATCAAATTGTAATCCAATGTTAGCACACATTTGCAACAGAT
This sequence comes from Fulvivirga sp., assembly GCA_028280565.1. Lineage (GTDB taxonomy): Bacteria > Bacteroidota > Bacteroidia > Cytophagales > Cyclobacteriaceae > Fulvivirga. Next base: position 4,967 of record JANQLQ010000042.1, on the reverse strand, counting down.
GCCTGGTAATCGATTTTTGGAAAAATTTCAGTCAAAAACAAACGTTGAGCTTGAACGAATCGCTCAAGACCCTGGCGCTTATGTCTTTGAGGCACGACAAGCGGCTTCAATTATCCTAAAGAATCGTAACTCTGACTCTCCTGTAATTTCAGCTGTTGAAAAAGAAGCTCATGATCAAAAAGAATACCAACGGAGTAAAAGTATTGAATTGGCTATTGAAACACAGGATATTATAAAAAGACTTAAAGGTATCCCCAAAAAGACCACCAAAAAGTATAGACTCACGAACGGCAATGAACTCCAGGTAAGACGAATGAACGAATTCTACTTTGAAGTTAGAATCGAAACCTCTAGGAGTTTCTTAGCCCCAGTAATGATTTGCAAAGTCTTTGACGATTCAACTTTTACAACTTTTCCATTTTTTTACATGAAGAGTTTTTTGATTTTGGGAATAGGAGGCTCAACTATTGCTCTAATCTTGTCTTTATTAAATATTATTGAATCATCATGGCAAATCATCCTGATCCCTGTCATTACATCCATTGGGTTTCAGCTATTGCTAATGCCACTGGTCTACTTCGTAATATTGAAATTCTTTAAAGAAACTCTTAGAAATTAAATACGTCTGCTATTCCTGTTTCCCTTGCGGCTGACAACAAAGTCATGCGGCTAGAAAAGTCAAGGTCAAACTCGTTGGATCTTCCCGATGAGTAGCGAGCATTGGCCCAGGTAATTTATATTTATGTGATCACCGGTAATCTAAAAATTTTCAAAAACCTTAGGTTAGTATAAAGAATACGCTCAAAATAAAATGGAGCTGCACTTTATCCAAATGTTAGCAGTAATGGAATACAAGAACTATGACTGAAGTCGAAAACCTAATATACCAGTTTGATAATCCCCAAAGAGAGATCATGCTCTTTTTTCATCACATGCTGACCAAAGAGTATGCGCTAACAGGTAAAATTACTTTTAAAAATCCATGCTACTACAACAAGAGTTGGATTTGCTACTTAAAACCTCTAAAAAACGAAAAAATAGAACTAGCCTTTATGAGAGGAAATGAATTATCAAATAATCAAGGAATTTTAAAAAGTAGTGTAAGAAAACAACTGAGAAGTATTGAATTCTCTACCCTAAAGGAAATTCCTGTAGACACCATTAAAGAGGTTTTCCACGAAGCAATATTATTAGATGAGACAACGCCCTATGAGTCTAAAAGAAAGCCAAGAAAATAGATACCACTGTTAATGCTATGTATAAGTAAAAGTGGAAATACGGCAAAAACGAAATTATAAAACGAATCAAAGATTATCGCTAAGCTTGAAAGGTCGTGGGTAGAAGTCTCTTGCTATTCATACACGTGATCTTTAGATGTAATTCCCATAGCTGACAAATGAGTGAAAAGATTCTAAAACGTGAGATTCTTGAGAATCTTAAAAAGGGAAAAAGTAAAACCGAAATTTACGAAGAGTTTAGCCCAGTGGCGGATGACAAGGAACTGAGGAGAATACTAGCGTCTAGGCCTGCTCATGATACGAGTAAAGGTCAGCGAATTATTCACAAGGTAGTTTGCTGGACCTGGATATTTGTGTTCATGGTTGAACTACTAAGTTTATTTGATCTATTCGTCAATTTCGACATTAAGGTATTGGCCTCCTTTGCAATCACAACCTACCTTTTGGTTCAACTTTGGAGGTTTAATGGCGATGTATTATTGCCTTCAATAATTTGGCTTACAATAGGAATATTTAATAACTTAAGAGAGCTTGCCAATATACCTAAAGATGATATAGATTATGAAGCAATAGTTATTTTCTCATGGTCTTATACGTTTATAATGATTATAGCAATTGGCCTAACTTCTTTAGTCCGTAAAAAAGTTTTTGGCTATTACAATTGGTTCAAGCCAGCAATTAATGACCAGGATCAAATAATTTTTCAAGAAAAATAAAAAACCCCCGATACGCTCTAATATGACCAACATGACACAACGGGATACTAAGACACATTGGTTTCACGGACATAAAGACTACTGGACAGGAATCGGGGTAATCATCATATTTCACAGTATAATCTATGGAGCGGCTGTTTTGGGTAGAAGTCTAGTACTACTCATGCCCGGGACCGTAGCCAGCAATTAGAAATAAAAATGAAAAGAGCATTATTTTTCATACTTCTCCCGGTGCTTAACCTAAGCGTGATGGCACAGGATATTCATAGGACAGCTTGTCAAGGGAATTTGGCCAGGTTGGATTCTATGCTTATCAATACTCCTATTGATGTAAAAGATAATCGTGGAAGATCGTTGATGCATTGGGCAGTTGCATGTAAGAGAGAGGAAATATTTAATTACCTAGTCGGGAGAGGAATAAACATAAATGGAGAAGATAACCAGCAGAAGACGCCAATGCACGTAGCAGTTCAGTATAGTAACCAATACTTTGACTTGCTGGTCAATTTACAGCCTAATAACGATTGGATAGATCTATACGGTGTATCTCTACTGGAGCAGGCTGTATTAAACAGGGATATTTTTTTAACTGAAAGATTGGTTAAAATGGGGGTCGATATAAATGGTACCAACAATAGGGGAAGTACTGCCTTAGCGATTTCACAAAGACTTGGAGCAAAAGATGTTTCCGGGTTCCTTTTGTCGCAGGGAGCCGATCAAAGTCTTGTTCGTACCGTTAAAATGGAAGGAAAATACATGGGGCAAGGACCAGGCACGACTCCTGTAATGTTCGCGCCTAACTTTATTTCAACGGAAGAACAGGAATTTGGTTCTGTCTTTAACTCGAAGGGTACGGAATTTTATTATGGCGTAGATGTAAATGGTAAAAATGAAATCCGGTATTCCCGGATGATAGAGAATCAATGGAGTAAGCCTGTGATTATCCTATCCCATGAACGGTATGGCTACAACGACCCTTTTCTATCACCTAACGAGGATCGATTGTATTTTATTTCTAATAGGGCTTTGGATGGGCTAGGCGAGCCAAAAGACATTGATATTTGGTATGTTAATAGAGTTGAAAATGGATGGTCAGAACCGGTTAATGCCGGGGTGAATATTAACACGGACGGAAATGAATATTACATTTCATTTACACAGGACGGAACGATGTATTTTTCATCCAATGGGCATGCCCCTTTGGAAGGTGAAAGTACCAGCTATGACATCTACTACTCCAAGTTTATCGACGAGGGATTTCAAAAGCCCGTGGTACTTGGCGAAGCCGTGAACACGGAGCATTATGAAGCTGACGTTTTTGTTTCCCCGGATGAATCCTACCTTATTTTTTGTTCCACACGTGAAAATGGTTTTGGCCGAGGGGATCTATACATAAGTTTTAAGAAGGCTGATGGAACATGGACTACGTCGGTCAATATGGGCAAAGAAATAAATACACGCCATTATGAATACTGCCCTTTTGTGACCAAAGATGGAAAATACCTGTTCTACACAAGCAATCAAGACATATACTGGGTTAGCACCGAGATTATCAATGAAATAAAAGAAAAAAGCAGGTAGCAATGGGTAAGTTATAGCCCCCTGGCGGTAGGCTGCACTCCAGGTATGAACCGCTGGTAATCGCATATAACCCCCAAATCATGAAGAGGATAACCGACCTCCGTTGGATTTAAAATCATTGTAGCCTAATCTTAAAATGAGGTTTAGCATACTTTTCACAGCCTGTAAACTGGGGAGTAGCTTCCGTTCTACGGCACAGCAAATCCCGGCTCTCGCCATTAGTCCTCCCACATCCACGGAATGACGTTTATTTTTTAATCGAGTCCAGGTTTAAAATGTTTCGAGGAAATGATCCTTTCCTAGGGTTACACCAAGGTATGACACTTAACTCCATTAATCATATTATTTTCCTGTTTTCTTCAAAGCGCCAAACCTTTTTGAAAATGACTCGCCAAAATTACTGACCTGGTCTAGTAGTGGTGTTAGCGATCTGCCGAGATCAGTAAGCGTATACTCTACCTTCGGGGGTACCTCGGGGTAGATCTTGCGCTCGATAAGGTTGTACTTTTCCAATGCCCTGGGTTCTTTCGAAAGCACTCGCTCTGATATCGTCGAGATCTCCTTTTTTATCTCGTGAAAACGAAGCGTACCCTTTGACAAATACCACAAAATGACAGCTCTCCATTTCCCGCCAATGATGTTCATGGCTAACTCTACCGGGCAGTAGTAGGTCCTGTTTTCGAAGCTGATCAAAATACTTTCCCCTTTTTTAAACATTTTTCGCTTGGTTAAGCCCTTGGTAGCCAGTAAAACAGACCTTTGGGTTAGTTCCCTACTTTATGATCCCCCCTTCTATTTGGTTTGAGAAGGGACTATTTTAGAAGTAAATCATCCATTATTGATACCGCTACGAACCGGAAGATAGGAGGGATGGTCAATAAATCAAAACTAAAAACGATGCATCTTATCGGTAAGTCAATGATCGTATTGTCCGCACTGGCTATCACACTCAAAGAAAGAACCATGAATACTAATGACCGATCCACTACAAGCATAGAATACATACGGTATACAATTGACGCTGGCCGTCACGATAGGTTTGTTGAAGACTACCAAGAGGCGGTGGAATACCTGCAGGCGTCCCGCTATTGTCTTGGCTATGAACTTTCACAAGGAGAGGAGGAACCGTCGAACTTTATATTACGTATCGAATGGACCTCCACTGAGGATCACCTGAAAGGTTTTCGAAAAAGCGAGGATTTCCCCAAGTTTTTAGCCTGTATTCGAGCTTATTACAATGATATCCAAGAGATGAAACACTATCAAAAAAGTGATGTGGTCTTCCAAAGGGTGGAATGACTTATAAGTCGCTCGGCAGGCGCCATAGTAGTTGGCTTAACCCGGATTATTCATCTGGCGAAAAAATGTCGATAGCAAGAGCGTTTGAACTTGATGGCGGTTCATTTGGTGATGAAACCCTGGGTTTAGGTGG
>JANQLQ010000030.1 GCA_028280565.1 Fulvivirga sp. | reverse complement strand
AAATAGGGGGTTGCCGACTGTTTACTGCCGATTGCCGACTTTGGGAACGAGACCGAAAAAAATAGCTTGAACGTCATTTGAGGCTTGACATGACACTAGCTTATTTCCTTAGCTGCTCTAGGATCTTCCCTGCTTTTTTTGCGACGGATTTTCTTTCATCCGTCGTGAGTCTTTCAAAGTGTGGTATCAACCAACTCTTTAGTTCATCGTCCCGCTTAGACCAGCTACCAAGGGTATCCATCGTGGTATTCAGTACGATCCAATCCGTGTGATTTTTAAGATTAGCTTTCATGATCTCGGTGGCCTGCTTAATTTGTGCGGCCGACATATCCTTTTCAAGTAACCCAAAGAGTTGGGAGAGTGTCCATTGCGTGGAGGCCTGGTCTATTTGGGAAATGTCTGCGAGGAGCTGGCCAATGTATGGGACCAATAGTTTTTTTTCTTCCTTGCAGATCCTTTTGATAGCATTGGAAGTACGTAGTCTCACAACTTCATCATGGCTGAAATAACACTTGAAAAGCTCATCGAATAACACATTCTTGTCTAATACCTCTTCTACTACTTCAATGGTATTGCCTAAGGAGTTGGGATGTCCTCCTTTTAGCCGTTCTTCGAAATTTCCCATGGTTCGGATCGCTTTATCATGTGCATGTCATCCTATCGAATATATATAATTTCTTTCTCAAACGGCTTCGTAACGCCTGTTAATTGCCAGTTTTACGTCCTGTAGACTTTTCGAGTAGCGTCAAAACCTCTTTGGATTGTTCCAAGTGCCGCCGTTCGTGGGTTACAATGATATCAAAGGCCGTCTCCAACCTGTAGACAATGTTCCTGTTGGCCGGGGATGAAATGATCGCTTTTGTTTCAATAAGATCGGCAGAGGCTTCAATTTCTCGCTTTAACTGGTGTTGATGTTCTGAAAATCTTTCCAGTATGCCGTTGGCAATAGGATCTTGAGTGGGCTCCCAAATAGGAAAGGTCTTCATTTTTTTCTTTCGGTCCGGGCTTACCCCATTTAAGATCATTTTACCTAAAAAGGATACGATGAAGCCGGACTTGGCCAAAAACGGTAGTTTATAACTTCCCGATCTTAGTTCATTCAAGGCTGGGAAATACGTTTGGTTGATCGCCATTAAGTGATCTATGTTCTGGGCGATGCTCCAGGTGTCTTGTGAAGGTCTCCAATTCAATTCTTCGCTTTTGAGTGTGCCAAATAGCTTTTGAAACTCTCCTGTTGTATTATCGATTTGATCTATCCAATTCTTCATTTACCTCGTGGTTGCGTGCCTTTCTTTACCATCAAATGGGTCGTGAGGCAATATTCGTCACTTTAAACGATCTAAATCTTGGTCTAGACCAAGATTTAGATCCGTATGCTATTGATCAGCTTACTAAAGTTAGTAGAATCGATACGCAGGTAAGAGGCAAGGTCCTTTTGAGAGATGATCCCAAGCAGGTGCGGGCTCCTGTTCAAGAAAACTTTGAAGCGAGTTTCCATGTCATAGGCCATCAACTCGTAATACCGCTGCAGCATCCCGATCAAAAAGGATTCTGTGGCTTTACGAAATAGGGTTTCTATTTCACGGTGTTCTGCCATCAGTTTTTCGTGTGTCTCAAAAGAGATCCGCAAGAATTTACTTTTTGTGATCGTCTCCAAGAAGTATTTTGAGGGCGTTTGACTAAAAAGTGATTCGGGTATGCCACTGAAAGATGGAGCGTAGGTAAAAGCGATCACATGCTGCTTATTCTCTTGCAAGTAATACGATTTTTGGATCCCTTCTTGTACGTAATACCAATACCGCTCCGTTTTTCCGGGCGAGGTCATGAGGGTTCTCCGGGGTAGGGTGTATTCTTTCCAATGAGAAATGTATTCTTCCAGTATGGTTTCGTCTACTTGGTGTATGCTGGATAAGAACTCTTTCATTTTTAACTTGGACTTAGTATAAGAATATTCAAACCGGTACTCCTAGGACTACTTTGTCAGATTCAAGTAATGGATAATGAGGTTTGTAGTTTTAAACCTAGTGCCAGCGAACTGCAAAGTATGGGTGATCAACCTCCTGTTCTAAATCCATCTAAAACCTATACCTAAAAACCTCATTCCTTACTTTCTATCCTCGTCATTCCTTGCCGCCTGTGTGTTGGGCTAGGCGTGACAAGGAATCTGCGAAGTCGTGAAACGAAAACCCAGTATACTCAAAAAAAGGTTCACGTTCAACGACACAGCAGATTCCTGCT
>JANQLQ010000029.1 GCA_028280565.1 Fulvivirga sp. | reverse complement strand
AAATAGGGGGTTGCCGACTGTTTACTGCCGATTGCCGACTTTGGGAACGAGACCGAAAAAAATAGCTTGAACGTCATTTGAGGCTTGACATGACACTAGGAGTGCTGGGTTGGCTTTTTATTATTTATACTTTTTTGTATTAATTCAAAAACTTAGTTAACTTCAAACAAAGCCTACATAGAGGTTTGTGTTTTGGTCCATTTTACAAGAAAGGCCAATAGGGCAGGGATCAGTGGCACAAGCGATCTTAGCAGCAACAAGATCTTTATGAGAAATGGATGTGTTTGCTTGGACCGCCCAGTAACGAGTAATGAACTAAAGCCAAGGTTATGAAAATTACCTCTCAAGACGAATATGGCCTCCGCATCTTGTTGACCATTGCCCGTTGTAAAGACCCGGAAGGTATGAGTATCCCCCAGCTTAGCAAGGCCGAAGGGTTATCAGGTCCTCATGTCTCAAAAATTACGCGAGCCCTGCGCCTGGCGGGACTTATTAATAGTACCCGGGGACATAAAGGAGGGTACTTACTGGGAAAACCTGCCGATGAGATCACCATCAATGAAGCAATAAAAGCGCTGGGAGGACAACTTTTCGATGAGAAATTTTGTGGGAACCATAGCGGTACGCTGGATCTGTGTACACATTCTGTCGACTGTTCCGTTCGTTCTTTATGGGCCATGGTCCAGTTCACCATCGATAAAGTGCTGGATAAAGTAACCCTCCAAGAGTTAATAGGCTCCGAGGAAGAAGCTTCCTGCGCGCTGCAAAGAATAACGGAGCTCAATGCCAGTGAAGTCTTAAAATAGACGCATATCCTGTTTATTGAATTATTTGCTCTTCAATTTTTTTGTCCTGGGTTTAATACTATTGACCTCCGTTCGATTTAAAATCATGGTAGCCTAGGCTTAACATGAGGTTCAGCATACTTTGCCAGTCTTTAAACTGGGGGGTAGCTTTCGTTCTACGACACAGCAGATTCCGGCTCTCGCCATTAGCCCTCCCACAACCACCGGCGCAGAATGACGTTCATTTTTTAATCTATGGCTCATAACCCGGCTGCTACCTGTCTCAACGTAATGTAGTTGACCAATAACATACTTTTTTGTACAAATTAATTTATACTTTTTAGTATAAATAAAGAAAATTGGCTACCTTCAAATAAGATATGAAGTCACCCCGGTCAATTTTCTACGTTAAAAGTATTTTTATCATTTTTGGAAATGACCATAACTTTTTATTAATTAATGCGTTTAAAAATAATAGTAATACTATCATATAAAAATGTCATGCTATGAAAACAGTTGAAGTAACTACCACTCGTGAGCAATACCTAGATGAATTTTTATTACATACAGATGCCCTGTATCATTTTGCCGTTAAGCTGACACAGAATGACGAGGATGCTCAAGATTTGGTGCAGGATACATATCTAAGGGCATTTAAGTATCATAGTCATTATGAATTAGGGACTAACTCACGCTCTTGGCTGTTTAGAATGATGTATAACTTATTTATTAATGATTACCGAAGGAAACAAAAAAGTCCTTTTGTAGAGATAGATGACGAAAAAAATGATCACCCGTATTACAATAGGCCTGTAAGACCCGATGTTTTCCAAAATACCTTCAGCGATGAGGTTATGCTTGCCTTCAATAATCTAAAGTCTGAATTCAAATCGGCGATATTTTTGCGTGACTTTGAAGGTTTGAAGTATGACGAAATTTCAAAAATTTTAGATATCCCGGTCTGCACGGTTAAAACTAGGATCCATAGGGCCAGAACGTTAATGCGTAGGTCACTGGTAGATTCAGGGTTTTATAGCCGAAACAATTAGGTTATGGTCCTTATATACCTCATCACCAAAGATTCTGGAGAGGCGAGGAGTATAGGACGTTCACTGATTAAAGAAAGGTTGGCTAATAGTGTTAATGTAATCCCCCGTATCCAAACTATGCGATGGGCAGGTGAAGAAGTAATCAATACAACAGAGACCATTTTGCTGGTAAAGACTAAGTCCCTGTTGTATTCTAAGATAGAGAAAAGGGTATGTGAACTCATGGGTACCCAGAATCCAAACATTTTTTCGATGCCCATTACCCAGATCAACCACGGCTACCAAGACATTTTAAGGGAAGGAGTAGAAGAGGTTTAAACGGGCCAAACACCCTGGAGGTATTACCCGGTAACTCTTCCTATTCCTCGTTAGTGACATCCAGGTCTACACCTGCGTAAAAACCAAGGTCTTTATTTTTCCACAATTTGGTTAAAAGAGCTACCTGGCCGGTATGGTAAGAGTAGTGCTCTGTGACATGCACCACGATCCCGATCCCGGACATATCAAATCCCTGCACTTGTCTTTTTCTTAAGAGTTCATCATAAGTAACATTCGTCATTACCTGTTTCGCTTCTTCTGTGGTACTTGCTAGCCTATGGTGAAGTTCTGCTTTCGCGAGACTCTTTTGCGCGGAGAATTCCTCGGCACGTACCCGTATGTCCGGGGTATTTCCCAAGGATGAGATGATGTACTGGCGAATATTTCCGCACAAGTGCAATATTAAGTTGCCTATTGTATTCGAGGAGGCATTAGGCCTTTTCCAAACCTCCTCTTCGGAGAGGCTATCAAGGCACTTGTTCACCCTTTTACTGTTCTCATCCATTCGATAAATGCACTGATCTAAAAACTCTTTAAGTCCGTTTTCCATCGTATTTTATTATGAACGACCAGTTGTTGCCTGGTTAGGTTAGTTCTTATTAAGGCTACAGTCGAAGTTAACGAAAACAAGTATGTCCTTTGCCTGTGGGGGTTGGTTTTTTGTGGTGGGAGCAATGATCTGGCTATGGGTACGTTATCATTTCGATGCAATGACCCTTTTGGCTTTATCCCACTCTATTCCATGCGAACCCAGCTCATTTCCCTGTTCTTTTTATTTTGTTTCACCCGGCCCAGTTTAGCGCAAGAAAGGCCAGTATACGCGTTCAAAATATTCCAATTTTCCGTGGCGCCGGGCCTAGGCACCAATGGACTTCATCCCGGTGGATATATCAATGGGTTCTCACTGAATCTTACCTCCGGGTATTCGGCTGCTAACCATGTGCTGGAGGTTTCAGGGATTTCCAATCTTCATACAGAGTACGCTAAGGGTTTACAAATAGCCGGGCTTTTTAATCTTACCGGTGGCAATGCCTTTGCGGGGATGAAGCCAAAAGAGGTAAAGAAAAAAGTGAATTCAGGGTTTGAAGCTAACCTGGAAGGGCTTCAAATAAGTGGTATGGCCAATGTGGTAATTACCAATGCTTTTGGCGGGCAAATCACCGCTGGCGCGAATTATGTAAAAGGAGGTGTCTTTGGTTTACAATTAGCGGGCTTGGCTAACGTAGTGGGCAAATACGGTTTCGGGGTACAGCTGGCAGGGTTGTATAACTCGGTAGTTGGCTCTTATGATGGGATACAATTGGCATCTCTTTTTAATTACACGGGCGCACGGCTCCAAGGTTTGCAGTTGGGAGGGGTAAACAAGGTGAAAACGATCGAAGGGCCCAAATCCTTCAATTATTCCGGTTATAGTGGTGTCCAGTTGGGGTTGGTCAACTTGGCCAAGAAAATGAACGGGCTGCAGATCGGACTGATCAATTTTGGCGGAGAAATGCAGGGAACACAGATCGGGCTTATCAATTTTTTCCGCAGTGGAAAAACGGCAAATACCCTCGACGGAACCCCTATAGGCTTACTCAATATTTCCAATGCTGCGGAGGTGCTCGTGTATGTGGACGAGCTCTTCTTTACCAACTACCAGTTGAACACCGGTACCATTAAAAACGGCCGCAAACTTGATGCTGTCAAATGGAAATACATCCAAAATGGACTTATTTTTGGCTTTAACCCGGCCTTTTTGCGTGATGATGGCCCTTCATGGGCGTTGGGGTATGGTTTTTACAAAAAGATATTTAACCGTTCTGCCACCCCGGTGCTGAACGAGGTTAGGTTTGTAAGTGGCGGGCTCGAATTTTTACACTACAATGAAGGCCCGGGACTTGACGATAAGCTGAACTTAATATCAAGGGTGAAGGCTTCTGCCGGGGCTCGCTTGCACCCAAAATTGAGCAATGTTTATGTCTTCGGGGGATTGTCTTATAGTGTACTGATCAGCAGAACACCCGTTAGTATTAGCCCGGGTATACTCAATGATTCGCACGTATCATCCGATATAGCCCGTCAGCGCTGGGCCGGTGGACATGTAGGAGTCATGATCCATTGATCATCATCTCACATTAGCCTTTCGTACTACTTGGTTGAAAATAGAGGGAAAAAATCGTTTTAAGAATACCCCAAATTTCTCTTTTCCGCCGATATAAACTTCTGCCTTGCCTCGCCCCATGGCTTTGATGATCTTTTGAGCACACAATTCGGCCGGCATCCCTTTTGCTTGGGCATCGTCCATTTTGTTCAATGTTTCCCCTGTTCCTGTAAGGGCATTGATCGAGACTTGGGTTTTAATAAAACCCGGGCAGATCATGGTTACTTTGATATTGTCATAGTATAATTCCGCCCTAAGTGCGTCATAGAAACCATGGAGCGCATGTTTTGAAGCGGCATACCCGGAACGATACGGGGTGCCGAATTTCCCGACAAGACTGCTGATCACTACGTAATGCCCGCTTTTTCTTCCTATGAAGTGTGGTAAGAGGTATTTGGTCAGTGCGATGGTTCCGAAGTAATTTACCTCCATGATCTTTCGGTCCACCGCCAGGTCAGTATCCTTGACCAAGGAGCGTTGGCTAATGCCGCCGTTGTTAATAAGGATATCGATGTGTCCGAAGAGGTTAATCGCGGCTTCCGTGATGAGCGCCAAACTGGTGGGTTGCGCCAAGTCCAACGATAAAATGGCAATGTTTCCTTGGGCGTCTGCCGGGCAGGAGCTTTTCACACGCTCTAATTCTTCCATTCTCCGGGCAGAGAGGATGAGTTTAGCACCGCTCTTTGCTAAGGCATACACTAGCGCTTCCCCGATGCCTGAAGAGGCTCCTGTAATCCAAATCACCTGGTTGGAGAAGCGATCCACCTTTTCAGCTTTAGAGTTTTTTGAATTATCTATCTTCTAGCCACTCTAATCGTTCTATAATTTTATCCAAGGCATAATTTGCCTTTTGTGCATGCTGTATATGTATCGGGTACATTTTGCTGTGCTGATCGAGCATTTTACTTTGCTTTTTCAACTCAAGAGTATGTTCGTCGATCTTCTTAAGCATTTCAGCCATCTGTTCAAGGAGAACGTTAAATGGTTTAGAAGTCATAGAGGGTTTTAAGCTTAACTTCTAATTTAAACAAAAAATATTAGAGTTTGATTCTTTCGTAGGTGACGAAATCAAAGGCAAAAGCATGCTTTTCGTCTGTTGGATGGTGTACCCGGTCTACTTCCCGCCATTGAGAAGGATCATACTCGGGGTAATAGGCGTCACCTTCAAAAGTTGCTTTCACTTCTGTAATATACATCCGGTCGGCGATGCCGAGGCCTAGGGTGTAGATCTCGCCACCACCAATGATAAAAGCTTCCTCTTCCCCGTTTTTCATGGCGATGTCTAGGGCCGCTTCCAAGGAATGGACGACAATACAGTCTTTGGCTGTGTAGTCTGCCTGTCGTGTAACAACAATATTAACCCGGTTAGGGAGTGGTCTAAACTTTGAAGGGATGGACTCATAATTTTTGCGTCCCATGATAACATGGTGCCCGGAGGTCTTTTGCATAAAAAATTTCATGTCATCGGGTAAGTCCCAAGCGAGGTCGTTGTCCTTCCCGATCACACGGTTTTCAGCCACCGCGGCTATCATCGATACTTTCATGGTCATGGTCTCATGTCTACCTAAACTAGGTTAACATTACGACAATACACTGAACTATGAAAGCATGGCAAACGCTATTTTGCGTTTTCGAAAAACTTTTTGAGTACGGATACACTTAAATCACCCTCTAATTCATTCCCGGCGATCATAGACTCAAAAAGTTTTTTGTCGTCCGCTGAAATATCCGTTTGGAACTCAAGTTTACCTACATTTTTATACCCCATATGCCAGCTAGGGAACGTTCTTTCCCGGATAGGTGTGTAAGATAACATGACCACGTTTCTGTGCCGGCCATCCAGTTTGATCAGGTCGTAAAGCCCAAGGATCTCCTTAGGCGCTCCTTCAAGGTATTGAATGAAGCTATTGTCAGAGTGCATCAATATCCCGGTGATGTTTTTTTCAGGATTATTCTTTTTACAAGAAACCAGGATTTTTTCAATTTCCGCATCGGTGCACTTTGGCTCCCTCAGGCTGGAATAAATAAGTTTATACAATTGGCCCATGACTTTTTTTAGTCAAAGGTGCTCATAAAAACGTCTCTTCGAAATCGCACAAATTAGGTAATCTGTACTACGTGTTCTTACTTAGATCCATTTTCTCGACGGGGCAATTCGTCATGTTTTATCAATTTTCGGCCTGTTGATAAAGCTTGAACTCGATAATTGTTTATCAGTTTGATATTACCAGGGAAGTTTTGGCAAGTAAGCTTAGTGACCCTTAGTGCATTTGCGTCTTGGTGGCTAAGCTTCCTAGGCCACAAAGACACCCGAGCTCGAAGAATCACTAAGGGATGTTCTTTGCGATTTAACCTAGCCCTATTTTTTGATCGAGATCACGTTTTATAGGAAAAAATGGGACCAGGAATATGAAAATGAGTTGATCTTCATTTTGGATGATTTCATCCTCCATTTTTTGAGACGGCAAAGTTTAAAAAAGCCAAAGGGTGCTATCTTCCACAGATATCTTTGTAGGCGCACATAGCGCACTTGCGCAGATCTTCAGTTTGATCGAAAGGGGTTTGCGGATCGAAGATCTCTTGAAGGAGGTTTTGAAGCTGCTGGGAATATTCATCTAAAAAATGGGCGGCGTTCTTGACTTTTCCTTTTCCTTTCATTTCGAGCAATACATCTTCCCCCATGAATAGTGCGTCTTTGTTAAAAACAGCCGGTACGAGTATATCTTCTTCCCGTTTTACTTGCTGGTATAACAGGGCATAGTTAAAGGTTTGTAAAGCGGCTTTATTTTTTTTCTTCCGGTCAAAAAGCTCTTCCATGCTATTGAAAACGTGTTTGTCCTGGCCGGTTTTGTAATCGATCAGTCGTACCTGGTCTTCCTTGCGGTCGATACGGTCTATAGTGCCGCGTAGGCCTACCTTGCCCTTCCCGGGGTCAAAGTGTCCGACATGTTCCCCGGGGGAGGGAGTTTCCTTATGGTTATACTCTAGCCGGTTTTCCAAGGCTAAGTCCATAGTGTATTCCGCTTCCATGCCCACCACCTCGAAAGGAGCATACGTTTCATCTACACGGAGTATAGCGAGCATAAAGTCTTTGATGATCTCTTTAGCAATAATGTTTTTTCCTTCAAAATAGAACTTCCTCCCGGGTGCTACGGCAAATTGTTTTCGAAAGGCCGCTATTGCGGCCTCTTCCAAGCCCTTCCTTAACGGGGCAAAATCACTTTTTTCTAATATCGATGTTTTTTTGCGCTCCAAGTACTGGCTATAGAGCACTTCCATGGCATGATGCAATACATTTCCTAAAGACCGCGCATCTACATCTTCTTCCATCTCACCGGGCTCGTACAGGTTGGCCACATAGCGGAAATAAAAACGAAGCCGGCAGTCCAAATAGGTATTCAACGCGGAGGGTGAGAGGCGTTTAGCAGGCTGGCCATTTTCTGACCAATACCGGCGAAGGCTTCCCATCACGGCCTCATTTTTTGTGATCGTTATTTTCGCAGGCTTCCCCGGGCTGGTGAAGTTAGCCAGTACCTCGCTCTTGATCTTGAGGTCCGGGTCGTTCAATAATTGCTGTAAAAACCGGCTCATTTCTTCTCCACCCAAGTCATTACCTTCGGTGTTATAAAAGAAATTAACGTTTCCCGCCCGCTGGATCAGCCGGTAAAAGAGATAGGCGTAAATAGCATCTTGTTGGTCATAATTAGGGAGGTTGTAGGCTTTTCTCAGATTATAGGGGATGAACGAGTGCTTTCCGCTTTGAGCAGGAAAAAAATCTTCGTTCATACTCAGTACAAATACATGCTCAAAATCCAGGTTACGGGTTTCTAGTACTCCCATAACCTGCAATCCCCTAAGGGGTTCGCCCGTAAAGGGCAGTCTTTCTGTACGGATGAGTTGTTTGAAAAGTGCTGAAAATGATCGCAGGTCAGTTTTTGAACCTACACTTGTCAATAGATCGGCGTAACGGTTTAACAATTGATAATACAAGTGTACGTACTCGGCTTCGAATCGGCTTTTTTCTTGCTGGGAAAGGCCATGGAGTTCTAGTAAGATGTCAGAGAGGTAGCGGACCAAATCATCTTTGGCGACTTTGAATATGAGCTGTACCAGCAAAGTTTTGGGAAATTCCTCAAGGGTAATGAATACCTTGTTATTGGCTTGTATCTCCCGGGTCCAATCCTCCAGCAGCTTCGGTGCAGTTTGTATGATCAAAGGGTGCCGGATAATGGCTAGTGTGGGTTTAAAATGAAAAAGTAGGTGACCGTCAGGGTCGGTGCGCACCATCCGTTGCAGCTCTAGCAAGTGCTCTACGAGGCTGTTCACGGGAGCATAAGAAAGCGGGAAGCCCATGGTTACGTTCACAGACTCTATGCCGGCAGGAAGTGAATGTAGCACCGGGAATAGCAATGCTTCGTCGGCAAGTACCACGGCTACTTTGCGAATATCGAGCTTGGGATCACTAGTGATCAGTTCTTCTAATTTCTGACCGAGTACCTTGGCCTGTCCTATATGCTGTGGCACGCCTGTGATCGTCATAGACCGGGGATCATCCCGCAAGCGTGAAGGAATGCTACTAGGGAAAAAAGTCGCGAAAATGGGCTTCTCTTTGTACTGCCGTAAGAAGTATCCCGCTTCTTGATCCCTATTCAGGAAGTAATAGCCGTCCAAGTCCCACAATATCCGCGCATCTAGCTTTTCAATGCACCAAGTGATAACCTTTTCTTCCGCGGTGTTCAATGCGTTGAAACCTGCAAACTGGATGATCTTTCCTATCCCCCGGAACGTCGTATTGTCCAGGTTTTCGGCGATGTGCCTGTATTGCATCCCTTCATAGGCTAGCCCCTCCTCTTGGAGCGACGCTCTAAAGCCACGATAGACGGCAAAAAGGTGATTCCAGACAAATTCAAACCGCTCTTTCTGAAAGGACTTGCTTTCCTCGAATCCTTGCCAGAAGCGCTGGATGATCTCTTTCTGACCCGGCAATAGGAAATCGAAGGAAAGGTCCAGTTGCTTTTGCCGGCTGAGGTTCGTGTAAAGGTTTTGGGCATTGACAAGGTATTTATCTATATCGTCAAAATCCTTTATGAGCATTTGGCCCCAGTAATAGAAGCGGTCAAAGCCTTCTTTGGTTTTCAGTATTTTGCTATATACTTGGAATAACCTGTGTACAAGGTACAATGGATCCGCTTTTTGGAACGGAGCGTTAGTGGCTATGAAATCTTGGAAAGAAAGAACCTGCGGAGACCAGGTCGGCTTATCGAGCATGGCCTTCAAATATTCCCTAAAAAAAAGGCCGGCTCTTCGGTTAGGGAAGATCACGGTCACCTCTCCTAGCCGGGAGGAGTGCTCTTTGACAATATCTTTAGCCAATTCTTGCAGAAAAGTTTGCATAAGACTAAGTGTTGGGTAATCTTAACCTATTTTAGATAATCGCCGGGATACATGGAAGCGCTTGTTGTAGGTGTTTTGTTGTCTCTTCATTCTTTAATTTTTCGGTGTGTTTATCCCACTTCACGGTGCGATTGTGCCTACCTGTTGCTATGATCCCGCTGGCTGAAATACATCTTGCCTTCTTTCTTCAAAAAGGGGAATGGTTTTAATAATAAAGATACACTTTCACGTCAACTCGATATAAAAACAGGCCTGGATTAAATTTTAGTAAGATCTCTTAAAGATCCTTTGCGCTTTAGAGCCTTAGTGGCCTGGGCAGTTTTGCCCCAGGGACACAAAGGCACTAAGGTTCACCAAGGTATACGAATGGAGCCTGGAAACTAAGCGAAATGGTCCCATATCTTAACATTCGACAACCTCCTTTGCTTCCAAATACCACAAAAATCCTTCCACCGCCTCGTATCCCATTTCCTCTAAGAGCTTCTTGTATCCTCTTACTTGCTGCTTATCTTGTTCTTTTTGGATACCTGTTTTATAATCAATGACAATGGCCTTGTTCCCTTTCGTGATCACACGGTCCGGGCGATATTCGTAGTCATCGGATAGGATCGGCCATTCGTTCCGTACCTCCCATTCATCAGAAAACCATTTTTTGGCCTGTTGGCCCGAAAGCAATTCTTCTATTTGCGTTTCCAACTGGCTTTTTTGCGCTTGACTTAACCCTTTTTCAAACTGGATCGCGCGAATGGCCAAGTCTACGTCTTGCAGGTAATGGATCTTCCCTAGGAGCTTATGCATGAGAATACCATCATTTATTTTTTGACGTGCCTCCTTTGCAGTTGTAAAGCCTTTGCTTTCTTGCTTTACCGTTATTTTATCTCTCCAGTTAAAATGATGATACTTGTCCAGTACCAGTGCATCATTCATTTCGGGTGGCGTTGTATCGAGTACAAAATCCCGTTGGCCAAGCTCAAAGACTCCCTTGTTATGATCCCAATGCTCTTTTAACTTAAAATCATAAGCATCCAGTGTATCATATAATACCTTGGCAATGTTTCTTTTCTTGTTGGGCGCAAATACCCAAAGATTATGGACGGCCCGGGTAGTAGCTACGTAGAGCAGGTTCAGGTTGTCCAGGTGGGCTTTCATACGCTCTTCTTCGTAAGCTTGCTTAAAATGGGTCTGCTCTAGTCCCTTCTGGTATTTAATGGGCAGGTACCCGACGTCAAAAGGTGCTTCTTTTGTTTTACTCCAAATGATGGGTGAACGCTGGTGATCAATTTCCCAATCGCAGAACGGGATAATGACCGATCTGAATTCCAGGCCCTTGGCTTTATGGATCGTGAGAATTCTAATAGCATCAAGATCATCGGCTACTTTGATACTTTCCTTTGCCCCTCGTTCTTCCCACCATTCTAAGAAAGACAGGATGTCTCCTTTTTCGTCTTGGGTGAATTTTAACACCAGGTCCTGGAAGGTCTGTAAGTAGGCGAATTGACCTTGTATCGTGTTTACTTCAAAAATATCTATTAACCGCTCTACTAGTTCATAAAAGGGTAGGGAGATTAGGTGGCTTGCCCCGGCTAAAAAGTCTGAGGGTAGCAGTTCATTGTGATCTTCCTGCTGCCCTCCAAAGACCTGGTGAAGTTCAATGTCACGAGCTTTTATGTTCCTTTGGTACTCGTAGGTCATATGGGCTTTTATGACCTTGTTTTTATCATCTTGTAGGTATTTAAGCGCAGAAACGATCAGCCTCACCGCCGGCGATGACGAAAGGAATAGCGATTCGTTTGAAACCACATCATATCGATACCCGGCCCTGGCGTGCTCGCTGGTGTACTGGTAGAGATAATCGGCGATGTCTTTGCCTTCTTTATTTCTTCGCACTAAGATCGCTATGTCTTTCAAGGCAATATTTTTGTCTTGCAGCTCTTCGATTAGCTTGGGGAGTTTATCAGCCACCAGGTCTTTCCAGGAAAAACCGGTCTCATCTTCCAGGAAAGAAATATTCACATACCCCAGCGCAGCCTGGGCAGTAGTTTCCAGGAGCTCTTGGTGCGCTTCTGAATAGACATGTTGCAGCACTTCCCATTTTGATGAGTTCTCTTTGTTACTTTCATTGCTCATGACTACAGGAGCAAGTTCAAAGAGCGCATTGTTGAAGTGTACAATATTGGCTTCGCTACGGAAATTGGTGCCAAGATTTTTAACTTCTACGTGGTAAGCGCCTATGTCTTCTTTGATCTTGTGCAGCAAAAGCTCCCAATCCCCACCTCGCCAGCGGTAGATGGCTTGTTTAATATCCCCTACCACCATGTTTTCATAGCCTTGCGCCAGGCTGTCTTCTACCAACGGTTTAAAGCTGTCCCATTGAAACCCCGAGGTGTCTTGGAATTCATCGACCAGGTAGTGATGAAAGAAAGATCCTATTTTTTCATAAACAAAAGGGGTGTCCGAATCACGTACCAGCTCCTTCAGAAAACGTGTGGCATCTTGTATTAGCATGACGTCATTTTCCCTCTTGTATTCCGCCAGCTTTCGGGCCAGGTCGGCCAGCAAGCCATATCCATAAATGAAACGCTTCACCTGTACGGCGGTATAATAGGCTTGGAATTGTGTTTGGTAATGGTCCAGGGCCTGGGACAACACGTCTCTCAGTCCGTTTTCGGTGGCGGCAGTAATGGCTTCCGCTTTCGTTGAAGTTTTGGTGAACCACTGGGGCTTTGCGGGTAACTCTACGACGGTTTTAGAAGGTATAAAATCCTTAGGTGATGAAACGCGGCTTATCCTGTCCAAGTAATTCAGGGGGGATCGGCTTCCCCCTGTGAAATCCGTTAGGGTGAGGCCATACTTTTTTACAATTTCGAGCCCCTCTTGCCCTAACTGGCTCATTTTGACCTCGAATGCCGCTATGACCTGGTCCAGGTGTTTCTTTAAAGTCCCCACCAAGTCTTTGTTTTGCTTTACTATCTCTTCTTCTATGGCTTTAAAATGCTCCTGGAAAATTTCTTGGGCCAATTGGATGATATTCCTGCGTACATCCCAATTTCCACCCTCTTGCAGACTCTCCCTCGAAAACCGGATCAGCCAATCCCGCACTTGTGCGTTATCTGTAGCCTCGTTGAGAAGATCATCCACGACTTGGATTAAAACTATATCCGTATCCAATTCCAGGCGATAACTTCCGGCCAAGCCCAGCTCTTTTGCGAAACCTCGTATCACTTTTTGGAAAAAGCTATCGATGGTGCTGATGGCAAAATGAGAATAACCATGCAAGATACGGACCAGGAGTTCACCGCACCGGTTTTGGAACTCCTTTCCCGGGATACCGATCTCATCCATTATTTCCCGGGCCATGGTGTCAAATTTTCCTTGCCTGAACTCTGACAGCTTTTGGATGATCCGGTTTTTCATCTCTTGCATCGCCTTGTTGGTGAAAGTCACCGCCAGGATATGTTTGTAGTAGGAAGGTCGCCTAAGCGCTAACCCCAGGTAAGCTTTGGCCAACGTGTAGGTCTTACCGGAGCCGGCAGAGGACTGGTATATAAGAAAATGGGGTGCTGCCATAAATGGCTTAAAATTAAGTTAAGTTTGTATATATAGGTTTACTTTTGTAGAATTAGTTGTATTAACTGTCATAACACTAAAAAATTCTGGAATCATGAAAAAATTACATTACCTGTTGGTCATCTTAGCTGTCTGTGCGTTTGCTTGTGAATCCGACGATGGCCCCGGGAGCAGTATTTCTATTTCTGCTGAATTCGACTTACAAGAGACTTTGGCAGTAAACATTAATGAAAATGACCCTAATTCCATTGACCGGACCATCAACTTCGAGGCTTCCGATAATGATTTAAGCAGCTTAGGAGAGATCGACGAATATGAAATTGAATCCCTCCAGATCATCATTGAAAATTATGATGGGGCTGATAACATCGAGCTTCGTAATATGTCTATACAAGTAGATGGTGTGGCCACATCTTTTACACTGCAAACTGTTCCATTGCAAAACAGCACGATTGATCTTACCGATAATGCTGATTTCCTCGCCGCAGTAGCCGCAGAGTTTTTAGAAAATAATGAGATTACATTGACCATAGCCGGTGAAGTTTCCGGCCAGCCGGTAAGTTTTGATATGACTATCGAGGTATCGCTTAAGGTTACGGGATCACCCAGTTAAGTAGTTATTAGATATACGATTTTACAAAAGAGAAGGCTGCCTTTCTAAAAAGGCAGCCTTCTCTTTTTGGATTTTGTTGGGATTGACCTAACCTGCCAGTATCATTACGTTTTTATATCTTACACATCATGTAACCTCACCCATTAAAACCGTAAGCTATGAAGACTTCATTTAATCCTTTGAGCAACAAAATTTCACTGATCGTGGTGATCACAGTCGCTTGGGTACTCGTGGCTTTATTGGATTTTTTCGGCGCTTACGGGGTATTGTTACAATACAACTGCGAGCTGGAAGACGTAAATCCCTGGGTGCCTTTTGGAACCAGTTTAATGATCGGCTTACTGGCAGGGACTATCGGGGGAAGTACTATGGTCTTTTCTTGGGGCGGCTGGCTAAGAAGTAAGACCTATGGGCGTGCGCTGGTAGATATTTGGTGGTCCTATACCTTGATATACCTGTTTGTGTCCAGCCTTAGCGGCTTCTATTTTTATAGCCGGCAAGCGGAGGGTCCGTTTGTTTGGCAAGATGTAGCCATTATCTTATTTAATCCCCAGCAGATCCGAAACTACCTGTATTGGTTGGGAATAATGCTGATCACCATGATCTTCTTACAGGTGAACGATAAATATGGACCGGGAAATTTTCGTGCGTTATTGTTTGGAAAATACTTTCGTCCCCGGCGAGAAGAGCGGATATTCATGTTCCTGGACCTGCGCTCTTCTACCACGATCGCCGAGAAACTGGGTGAGCGCAGGTATTTTAATTTTATTAATGACGTATTTAAGAGTGTTACCCCTAGCATCTTACGTTTCCAGGGCGAGATCTACCAGTATGTAGGTGATGAAATCGTAATTACTTGGAAAATGCGCAGTGGCGACCAGCGAGGAAATTGTGTGCAATGTTTTTTCCACGCTCAAAAAGCGCTACAAGCCAAAAGGGATTATTTTGAAAAAGAATACGGGGTTGTCCCCCAATTTAAAGCGGGCTTACACTTTGGGTATGTCATGGCCGGTGAAATTGGCATTGTAAAACGGGACATTTCATTTTCCGGGGATGTACTGAATACTACCTCCAGGATACAAGATAAATGCAACGAGCTGGGGGTGGATATCCTGTTATCAAAACCACTGGTAGACCGGCTTGATCTAACCCCATATTCCATAGAACCCCGGGAAATAGGGGAGATGACCTTAAAGGGCAAAGAGGAAAAAGTAACCTTAGTTACCGTATGACAGTGAACCCGAGGAGGGCAATGAAACAGTTAGCGATTAACTCACCCGGCCAAATAGGATTGGTGTTTTTTATTCGTTGTCGTTCCCTCCAAATACAAAATCTGTACTTGTGTAAGTGCCTCCATAGTTTTTTACAAGATTCTTGACCTGGTATAAGGCATCGATGGCCTGCTCTTTTTCAAGCTCCCTGAGCGGGTGGGCAAAAACCGACCATAATACATTATTGGAGAGGGCATATTTAGCATCTAGCGCACGGTCAAAGTTGGCTTCCATCAGCACCACGAGGTCTTCTTCTTTTAACTTTGCTTGCTCGATAACCCCGGCCATAAGCCTCATCCTATTAGCGCTTTCATCGGTGACCAGGTAGATGTGCACGCCATCCAGGTCGTATTCTACCATATTGTTATTTTCTTCCACTACAATGGCCCTTTGCGCCAGGGCCAGCTTCAGCGCTTTAAGGTCCATTTCTTGGCTGTACGACAATGCAGTAAAGAAAAGTAAGGCCGTGATGAGTTTTGCTTTTAACATAGGATGAGGTTTAGGCCGCAGCTATTTTTTCAAAACATAGGTAAGTACCGGTCGCCTAGCGTGATTGACTACATCTTCTGCTATGCTGCCGGTCAGTAAATGTGCAAAACCTGTCCTGCCATGGGTAGCCATAGCAATCATGTCGGCTTTGATACCGTCGGCGAAATGCATTATGCCATCTTCTTCGGAAACGTCATTAAAAACATGGATATCATAGTCTGAAAAACCACACTTTTCGGCATATTCTTCCAAAGCAGGCACAGATTGGTGATCGGGTTCAAAATTATTAGGTGTATTGATCCTCACCACGTGGATCTTGGCATTGAATATAGTTTGGAAATCCCGCACAACTTGGGTGCAGCTATTATCTTGATCATTCAGGCCCGTAGCAAATACAATGTTCTTGAATTCTGCATCTTCAGCGCCTTGCTTTAACGTGAGCACTGGGCAAGCGGCATGGCGCACTACCTTTTCGGCATTAGACCCCATGAGTACTTCTGTGAGCGTATTTGTGCCTTTGGTACCCATTACCACTAGGTCTACGTCATGACCCGTGATAATATCTTTTATGTTATGGTAAGCGTTGCCTATACGTATTTCCTTTTTGATATTCACGTCGCTGTATTTTGCAACGGCATCGGCAAGGTTGGTTTTCGCTTTTTCGATGAGTTTTAATACGAACAATCTATCCTGCATGTCTGGCAGGTCAATTTCACCGGTCACATGTACCGAGGTAACGCTGTTATCTTCCACCACATGAAGCAATATCACTTCTGCATCCATCTTTTGGGCCAACTTGCTAGCAAGATCCACTGCGTTATTTGCCTGTTCAGAAAAGTCAGTAGGTACTAATATTTTTTGCATAGTATTGGATTTGATTGTGATTAAAGTTAAGTATTTAAAAGTAAAGGGTTATAATGAATTAAAGTATAATAGCGGTAGGTAGCTGGCATGACGGACGTCATCTCCTCATCTGATCGCGCTCATCAAAAAAAAGAGGGTATTGGGTTATCATTATCCTTGAAACCAAATAACAAGATCATGGAAAAGATAGCGTCACCATCAGAGGAATTTTTACTGGAAAAAGGGTTAGAAATTTTGCACAAAGAGTCACAAGCATGGGCTTCTGACATTGCTTTTTGGAAAGATGAGTTGAAGTTTTTTCAAAAATTGTTAGAATTTGACGCTCCTCGTGCGAAAAAATTAGAGGATAAGCAGAAGCTGGAACGTTTCCAAAACCTAATTATCTATTACAGCGGTGAGTTACTGGACGAATTCAATAAAAAGGTGCGCCAGCATGAAGAAAAGCTATCGTCCTTCCAAGGCTCTCAAAAATCCGACGATACAACCTACTTGGCAGAACATGGTGAGTTGTCCAGCCACCTCAATTCCTTTAGGCAGGAGTTCAGGATGTACAAGAAGGAGTTGTTTGATTACACGGACGAAATGATGTCGCGTTAGATCCCTTTCAATAGCCATTAATAAGCTAGAATAGGGCGGCAAATAGCCAGTTTCAAATCTTTATCTACTTTTAGATAGGTTTAAGGTGATGTATCTAATGACAAGGTCAGAAATGACCGGCTGTTGTCGCCCTTTTCTCCCGGTGTAGGACTTCGTAGGTATCCATTAAAATTTGATTCGATAGAAAGGCGCCTATTTTGGTGAATTAGGTTTTTTTTAAAGTGTTTTTGGTGGCGCTATCCTTTAAATGAGCAGTTTAAGCGGGATTTTGAGGTTCTAAGTCCAGTTTTCATTTTCTTTTGCCTGCCCATGCCATAGGCATCCCTACGGGGAAAGAAAACGAACCAAAAGAAAAGGACGCTAGCAACCAAGTCCATTGTCCCCTCAAAACGCGCTAGCCAACCGCTATAGGCCGCTTGTCCACAGGCCGAAAATGGACCACGCTGTTCCGGGATATCCCCTCTCCATACGCTGTTTGAATTTTAATGACGCTGTTGGTAGACTCACGAAATAGGCAAGAGCTGGCCTATGCCAAAAAGCACTACAAATAGCAATGACGCCAACGCCATTTGCTTAAGGTAAGGATCAATTTGGTCGGATGTTTTTTTGGTTTGTACGGCCTTGGCATTAATGAACAGTAAGGGGAGGGTAAGCAAAAATAGAAGCTGCCCCGGTCCGGAGTAATTTAAAAATACGAAGATCAAGGCGCAGGCCAGCCCGGTGGCCAGTATAGCCCAGTGATAGATCACGGCATTCTCCCGCCCTATCCGTACAGGTATGGAATATTTCCCGGCTTTTTTATCTGATTCTATGTCCCTGATATTGTTTACATTCAATACGGCGGTAGAAAAAAGCCCGATTGTAATGGCCGGCAGCGCCAGGCCCGGTCTTAATGACCCGGCGTAGAGGTAGTATGATCCTAGTACCGCTACGAATCCAAAAAACACCAAAACCGATAAGTCACCTAATCCTATGTAGCCGTACGGTTTCCTCCCGGCGGTGTAGGCTAGGGCAGCCCCGATGGCCGCAATACCCAGTGCAAAGAAGAATAAAAAGGCTTGTAACTCGAAACCAAAAGATAGGTGTAGCAGGTAGATCCCACTGGCCAAGGTGAGCACCACAAATATTCCAATGGCCCTTTTCATCTCTTTCAGAGATATCAAACCGGCCTGTACAGTACGTGACGGTCCGGAGCGGTGCTCACTATCTGCGCCGTTCACGGTATCACCATAGTCGTTGGCCAAATTGGAAAGGATCTGTAATAAAACAGTGGTCAATGCACAAAAGGCAAATATTGGCCACGAAAAATGCCCGTCTGCCGCGGCCAGGAAAGTGCCCATCCCAATGCTGGCCAACGCGAGGGGCAGTGTTCTTAATCGAAAAGCAATGATCCAAGATTTTAGCATTTTAAAGTAAACTTGTTTAACTTCCTGTTGTTCTTTTATCAGAACCCTTGAAAAACATGAAAAAATTATTCGCCCTCTTGCCGGTCTTTTTCCTAGCTACTGCCTTACTCGCGCAAAGCAACGAAACAAATCAAACATTGACTAACACTACGCCGCTAACGTACACCCTTGACCTTAACCCGGAACTAGCCCGGCCTACTGTATATAATGAAGTATTGGGTAAATTTGTTAAATTAAATGCCGAGCCTAATCTTATGATGTTCCCATTTATCAATGCCACGAGTGATGGCCCCGCATTTGGGTCTAGGCAGATGAACACCATACAGTTTATGGACCGTGATGTAGAGATCCAGTACCTGTATGATTACAACGGGGTACTGAGACAGTCTAGTTTTTCATTGCCATTTGGGAAGAAAAAAAGATCACATTCTATCTGGTACGTTAATCCCCAATAAGCTCATACCTTTTTTAATGACCTGTGCGGTTGCACGGGAAAATGCCACCCTGAATCTTAGTGCATTAAGATCTTCTTCGTTGAAAATCGATACCTCTTGGTAAAACCGGTTGTATTCCTTGGCCAAGTCATACACATATTGGGCAATGATGTCCGGTGAGTAATTTTCTGCCGCCTCCCTTATCTTAGTTTCAAAGTCACCGAGGATATTGATCACATTGAGTTCGGAAGGATGTAATTCTTCAAGGTGTTGGAGAGCATCCTGGAGCTGATCCATTTCGAGCTGGTGGGCTTTTCTTAAGATGGCGGAGATCCTGGCATGGGTATATTGGACGAATGGGCCGGTATGTCCTTGGAATTGGATCGACTCCTTAGGGTCAAACAGCATACGCTTTTTGGGATCCACTTTCAACAAGAAATACTTTAAGGCGCCTAGCCCCAGGTCATAGTAGAGCTGGGAAGCTTGTTGGTCGCTCAGCCCCTCGATCTTGCCCAGTTCTTGGGTATGTTCTTGTGCGGTATCGATCATTTCTTGCATAAGGTCGTCTGCATCTACTACGGTACCCTCGCGTGACTTCATTTTACCGGATGGAAGGTCAACCATACCATAAGAGAGGTGATAGCACTCTTTTGCCCAAGAGTAGCCCAACTTATCTAAAATGATAAAGAGCACTTTGAAATGGTACTCTTGCTCGTTGCCCACGGTGTAGATCTGGCGGGAGATGCCCGGGAAATCCCTAAAGCGGAGGATGGCCGTGCCAATATCTTGTGTCATGTATACAGAGGTGCCATCGGCTCGTAGCAATAGCTTCTGGTCCAGCCCTTCATCCGCCAGGTCCACCCATACGGAACCGTCCTCTTTTTGATAGAAAATGCCTTTTTCAAGCCCTTTTAATACTTCATCTTTTCCGAGGAGGTAAGTCTCAGATTCATAGTAGAGCTTATCAAAATCTACTCCCATTTGGTGGTAGGTAGCATCAAAACCTTCGTATACCCATTGGTTCATTTGTTGCCAAAGCGTGTATACCCCGGGGTCTTTTTGCTCCCACTTCCGCAGAAGTTGCTGTGCTTCTTGCAGGATTGGCGCTTCTTTTTCCGCGTCTTCTTTTTTCATTCCCTGCGCCTCCAGTTCGGCAACCTGCTGCTTATATTCCTTGTCGAAACGAACATAATAGTCGCCTACGAGCTTGTCGCCTTTTTTCCCGGAAGAGGACGGCGTCTCTTCATGACCAAATTTTAGCCAAGCCACCATAGACTTACAGATGTGGATGCCCCTATCATTAATGATCTGTACCTTGTGCACCTTATGACCTGCTGCTTTGAGGACCTGTGAAACGGACCACCCCAGGAAGTTATTTCTCAGGTGCCCCAGGTGTAAAGGCTTATTGGTATTGGGAGACGAGTATTCTACCATGATCTCCTTACCGGAGGAAGGTAACTGGCCATAGTCGCCCGTTTCTATGATCGTTTGGAAAACGTCAAGCCAGGTCTTGTCTGTCAGCTCGATATTGAGGAAGCCTTTTACGACATTAAAATCCTTTACGAGGTCACTTTTGTCCCGGAGGTACGTGCCTATTTCCTGGGCCGTTTGTTCCGGGCTTTTCTTGGAGATCTTTGAAAATGGAAAGCATACCAAGGTGTGGGTCCCGTTAAATTCTTTTCGAGTAGGCTGGAAAGTAATTTGAGATTTTTCAATATCGGTGTCAAAGCATGCGTTAAACGCGCCTTGTACTGCTAGTTGCAGCGTAGATTCAATATTCATTTAGGTTAAGCTTTTTAAAAGATTGACTGGGTGATTTTTAAATATCATATCTAGGGTTGGTGCAGTAGGGTTTCCAAGCTCCCCCGGGTTTCGATGTTTTCCTGGGTCTCTCTTCCGTTGGTTTTGACCTTCGCTCCATTTTCTTAACATAACAAATTAGCGATAACGGACCTGTCACCATCCCAAAACATATCCAAAGATCAGTGGTGCCACGATACTGGCATCCGACTCCACGATGTACTTAGGAGTTTCGATGCCCAACTTACCCCATGTGATCTTTTCATTCGGCACAGCCCCGGAATAGGAACCATAGCTGGTCGTAGCGTCCGATATTTGGCAAAAGTAGCTCCAAAAGGGGGTATCTTCCCTTTCCATATCCTGGTAAAGCATGGGGACCACGCATATCGGGAAATCCCCGGCAATACCTCCCCCGACTTGGAAAAAACCAATGCCTTTATCTTCGGCATTTTCAATATACCAATCGGCTAAATAGGTCATGTATTCTATCCCCGATTTCATGGTGGAGGGGTTCAGCTCACCTTTCATACAGTACGAAGCGAAAATGTTACCCATAGTGGAATCTTCCCAACCCGGGACCACCATAGGCAACTCCTTTTCCGCTGCCGCCAGCATCCAGCTGTTGGCAGGGTCAATCTCATAGTACTGTTGTAATATACCGGACCTTAGCATCTTATACATGAACTCGTGGGGAAAGAATCGTTCACCATTATCTTCAGCCTCTTTCCATATTTCAAAAATGTGTTTTTGTAACCTGCGGAATGCTTCCTCTTCGGGAATACAAGTATCGGTGACACGGTTGAGTCCTTTTTCTAATAAATTCCATTCGTCTTGAGGGGTGAGGTCGCGGTAGCCGGGCACCCTTTTGTAATGAGAGTGGGCCACTAGGTTCATGATGTCCTCCTCTAGATTAGCCCCGGTACATGAAATGATATGGACTTTGTCCTGGCGGATCATTTCAGACAGGGAGATGCCCAGCTCACCGGTGCTCATGGCCCCCGCCAGCGAGATGAGCATTTTTTTGTTGTCAGCAAGGTGCTGTACATACCCTTTGGAAGCATCTACTAACGCGGCGGCATTAAAGTGCAGGTAATGCTTTTCTATAAACGTGCTCAGCGGACCTTTCATATTATGGAATTATTGTCGGTCATTAATCTAATGGTTTTTCCTGGGCAAGAATATTTCTGCCATCATACACCGGGCGCTACCCCCTCCCAGCTCTTCGATGGTATCGAGAGGGCTATGAAGAATGGGACAGTGTTTTTTTATTCTTTCTACTTGTGAATCGACGAGTGAGCGATAAGCGGCACTTGACATGACCAAGTAAAGCTGCCCACTGGAGGATCGGACTTGCAGCATATTGCCGGCAAAATGGTTAAGCTGGTTTTCGCTAATATCGATGATCTCCTTTTCGCTTTTTTCTAAGGACTCCACCACCTTTGCCCTTTCATCCGGGTTATCGATAGCGTCCAGGCAAATAACAGCAAAGCCCTCGGCTAAACACATCATCACGTTAGTGTGGTAAATAGGTAGCCTCAGCCCCTCTACGGACTGATTGGCATGGAAAGTGACGGATGTATAGCCAAATGTTTGGCAGAATTCTTCCAAAACTTCTGTATGCGTCCTTGAAGATATGGCAGCATACAGTATCTTTTCTGACCTGTCTAAGATCATACTCCCTGTACTCTCCAAGAACCTGCCGTCATTTTCATGGGGGGCAAAATCCACTATGCTCGATACTTCAAAGCCGTGTGTTGCCTGTAGTGATTCCAAGATGTCTTGACGTCGTTCCAATCGCCGGTTTTCTGCGTACATGGGATAAAGGCCCACGCGCCCGTCATCATGAAAAGAGACCCAGTTGTTCGGGAATATAGAGTCTGGGGTGTCCCACTGGAGGGTATCTTCAGCCACGATAACCTCTATCCCGTGATCCCTAAGCTTAGTAACAAAATCATCAAATTCTCCTAACGCCTTGGATTGGATCTCTCCCGGGCGGAGCTCTTTCATTTCGTGTTGGAAGTAATTGTTAGCCGCAGTTTGTTCGTTGTAGTGGAACCTCACCGGCCTTACCATCATGATCGTATTCGTAGCCTGCATTTCGTATTACTTTTATTCCCTAGCCAATGGTAAAGTAGAGCACCGGAAAAGTCCTTCCATCTTGGAAGTTTCTGAATATTTAATCGCTTCTACGGTAAACCCCCTTCCCTGTAGGGCCTGGTTTAACCTGGTAAAGCCGACTTCAGATATAATGACTCCCGGCGAAATTGAAAACACGTTAGAATTCATCTCGTACATTTCCTCCTGTGTGATCTCTATGATCTTGTCTTTTCCAAAATAGTTGACCAAGAAATCAAAATCGGCCGGGTTTTTGAACCCTCCCGGGTAGATGATGG